>CABUSE010000068.1 GCA_902494135.1 uncultured Collinsella sp.
CCTCCGAGATCGACTGGTCCGACGTGTCGCAGGGTTTCCCGGCGTTCATGATTGTCGCCGGCGTGCCCTTCACCTACTCCATCTCTGCCGGCATTGGCCTGGGCTTTATCGCCTACGTGGTCGTCGCGCTCTTTAAGGGCGAGGCCTCCAAGATCAAGCCGCTCATGTGGATCGCAGCCCTCGCCTTCCTCGTCTACTTCTTCGTGGCGTAACGGCATAGTCTGCTAAAGCAAAACAACAAGGCGCGGAATCGCATCGAGCGGCTCCGCGCCTTTCTTTTAGCGTCTGCCCCCGTGTCAGCGTGCGACAATTGAGGCTGTCAATTATCACAACACTGAGAGAAGCCTGCCTTGGAAGCGCATCATAAGCAGATAACCGTTTATTCAGAGTGTGCGGAAGGCGCGCCCGTCATCTATCTCCCCGTGGTTATGGGCAACGGTAGTGAAGTCTACGAGCGCTGCCGAGAGCTCGACTGCCCGCCGTTCACCCTTGTCGCCATTGGAGGGCTCGATTGGAATCGCGAGCTGAGCCCCTGGGAATGCGACGGAACTATACGAGATGCCGAGCCCTTTGGCGGACAGGCTGCTGGTTTTCTTGACGAGTTGTTGAAGCAGATAATCCCCCAGGCCGAATCATCGCTCCCGCAACCGCCCGCCTGGCGCGGCGTTGCCGGCTACTCGTTGGCGGGTCTTTTTGCACTGTGGGCACTTTGGCAAACAGATGTCTTTGAGCGCGTGGCGAGTGCATCGGGGTCGCTGTGGTTCCCCGGCTTTATCGACTACGTGCGCGAGCGCACGATGACGGCTACGCCCGACGCCGCCTATCTGTCGCTCGGTAAAAAGGAAACCAAGACGCCCAACCGCATGATGCGGCACGTACTCGACGATACGCGCGCGATGGAAAAGCTGTTTATCGAGCGCGACATCCCAACAACGCTGGAGCTCAACCCCGGCAATCATTTTGCCCAAACTGACCTGCGCATGGCGCGCGGCATCCACTGGATACTGACGCATTAAAAATGGCGTCCACGCGCACATACGCATGGACGCCATTTTTAATTTGGCTGAACGCAGCTACTATTCAGTAGTCTCCTCAAGCTCGGAAGTATCGAACTCAAAGTCATTACCGGGCAGGATGGCGTTGAGCACAATGCCCACCAGCGAGCCCACGGCAAGGCCCGAAAGCGAAATCGTCACGCCGCCCAGCTCCAGCACGATGGCACCGGCGGTACTGTAGGCAATGCCGAGCGAAAGCACGAGCACCAAAGCCGCAACCAGCACATTGCGGTTGTTCTGGAAATCAACCTGGTTTTCGATAAGGTTGCGAACGCCCACGGCACTGATCATGCCGTAGAGCACGAGCGACACGCCGCCGATTACACACGCCGGCATGGCGGCGATCACGGCAGCAAACTTGGGGCAGAACGAAAGCACGATGGCGCAGCAGGCGGCAATGCGAATCACGCGCGGGTCGAACACGCGCGTCAGGGCAAGCACGCCAGTGTTCTCGCCATACGTCGTATTGGCGGGGGCGCCAAAGAGCGATGCCAAGATGGTCGCCAGGCCATCGCCGAGCAGGGTACGGTGCAGACCGGGATCGGCAATGTAATTGCGTTCGCAGGTAGAGCCAATGGCGGAGATATCGCCAATGTGCTCAATCATGGTCGCAAAGGCCAGCGGCATGATGGTGATGATGGCCGTCGTGGCAAGACCGCTATCGAGCTGCGGTCCAAAGAGCGCAAACACGGTGTTGTCCCACACGACGGGCAAGCCAACCCAGGGGGCGGCTGCGACGCCAGAGAAGTCGACCTCACCCAACGCGGCCGCAACGGCATAGCTCACCACGACGCCCAGCAGAATCGGCACGATCTTAACCATGCCGCGGCCCCAAATATTGCAGATGACGATCACGGCCACAGCGACAACGGCAACAAGCCAGTTGGTCTGGCAGTTGGCGATAGCAGAGCTTGCCAAGATCAGGCCGATGGAAATGACGATGGGGCCGGTCACCACCGGCGGGAAGAAGTGCATGACACGCTTGGCGCCAAATGCGCGGAACAGCGCTGCCAGCACCGGATAGAGCAGGCCGGCGCAGACAACGCCCAGGCAAGCGTAGGGCAAAAGCTCGGCCTCGCCGTTGGGCGCAACGGCGGCATAACCCGCGATAAAGGCAAACGACGAGCCCAGGAACGCGGGCACCTTACCGCGCGATAGAAAATGAAACAGCAGCGTGCCGATGCCGGCGAACAGAAGCGTCGTCGAAACGGAAAGGCCGGTGAGCACGGGCACGAGCACCGTGGCTCCGAACATCGCAAACATGTGTTGCAAACCCAACACAAACATGCGCGGGCGGCCGAGCGACGATGCATCGTAGATGGCATCGGTGACGGCGGGCGTCGAAGACCGGGACATGAGAGTCCTTTCAAAAAATGGAAGGGCGATCAGGCATATCGGATAACCTGCCCGAACGATACGATCCGAACCATTGTACGCGATACGCAATGCCTCGCACGCGCCGCCACCTGCAAACGCTAGCGTTACTTCCAAACGCGCTCGGCAATGCGCTTGACCAGCGCGATCTTCGCCCATTGCTCGTCCTCGGTCAGCTTGTTGCCAATCTCGCAGCTGGCAAAGCCGCACTGGGGCGACAGGTACAGATTCTCGAGCGGCACGTACTTAGCGGCTTCGCGGATGCGCTCGACGATAACATCCTCGTTCTCGAGCTCTGCCGCCTTGGTGGTTACCAAGCCCAGCACGACCTTCTTGCCGGGAGCGACGTACTTGAGCGGCTCAAAGCCGCCGGCGCGCGGCGTGTCGAACTCCAGATAGAACGCATCGACATTCTCATGTGCGAACAGATACGGAGCGATAGGGTCGTAGCCGCCTTCAAAAGCGTAGGTGGAGTGGTAGTTGCCGCGGCACACGTGCGTGTTGATGACCAAATCGTCGGGCTTGCCCTCGATGGCGGCGTTGTTGAGCGCCACGCCCAGCTCGCTTACCTTTTGCAGGTCGACCGGGCTCATGCCGGTTTTGGCGACAAAATCGGTATCGCAGTAGATGCCCCAGGTGCAGTCATCAAACTGGATGTTGCGGCAGCCTGCTGCGTACAGGTCGGCGATCACCGTGCGATAAGCGGCTGCAATGGCGTCGGCAAGTTCCTCATCGGTCTTATAGACAGCGCGCAGGCTCTCCTGCTGGCCATCGCAGCGATCGAGCGTGACCTCAGAGAACGTCTGGATCGGCGCCGGAATGGTCTGGCGTGCGACCTGGCCCTCCTCCTCAAGCGCCTTGACGAACTTAAAATGCTCGACGAACGGGTGGTTCTCGCCGCTAATGGGACCGGTAACCACGGCGGTGTCGGCCGTCGTCTCCTCGTCATGGAACATATAACCCGTGCGTGAGGTGCGGCGCTCAATGCCGTTAAGGCCCCACATAAAATCGAGGTGCCAGTAGCTGCGGCGGAACTCGCCATCGGTGATCACCTGCAGGCCGGCGGCCTTCTGCTTGGCCACCAAATCGCGAATGGCATCGTCCTCGACGGCCTTAAGGCCGGAAGCGTCGAGTTTACCCGCGACATAGGCGGCACGGGCGTCCTTTACAGCCTGCGGACGAAGAAAGCTGCCGACGATATCGGCGCGAAACGGCGCGTTCGGTTGAATCGAAGTGCTCATAGATATCTCCCTTTGCATTGGTTGCTTTACTGGGACAGAGTATGAGCGCTCATATGACCATCGTAAAATATACGTTTATAACAGTTTGATATAGATGTTTCCTATATCAGTCTGGACTGTCATAAAGAGACTTGAACCGTGCGGAGCACAGCAGCCTAGATATGCTGACGAATCGCGTCGATATAGGCCCGACCGTAGCGCGTAAGCGTCGTGTTCTTGCGCGTGATGATGCCAATCTCCATGTACTCGTCCACGTCGAGCGGAATCGAGATAATGCCGGGGCCGTTGAGCTCGTGGCTGATCACGCCCGAGCATACCGTGTAGCCGTTGAGGCCCATGGCCAAATTGAACAACGTCGCACGGTCGCGCACGCGGATATTTTTGCGACGCTCGAACGTCGAGGTCAGCTCCTCGGAATAGTAAAACGAGTTGTAGCTGCCCTGCTCGTAGGACAGGAACGGGTAGTCTTCCAGATCCTCGAGCGTCACGCTGGAGCGGTCCGCCAGCGGATGGTCGGCGCAGACGAAGACATGCGGCGTGGCGCAGAAGAGTCCTTCGAACACGAGCTCGTTGGCCACCAGCATGCGCTCGATGACCTCGCGGTTATGCTCGGATAAGTACAGGATGCCCAGTTCGCTTTTCATATGCGCGACATCCTCGATAATCTCGTGAGTCTGCTCCTCGCGCAGGGTGAAGTCGTAACGCGCGGCATCGAACTCGCGGATCACGTCGACAAACGCGTTGACGGCAAAGGAATAATGCTGGCAGCTCACACTAAAGTGCGGCACCTGCTCGGATGCGCCCTTGTACTTGCCCTCGAGCAGGTCGGCCTGGTCGAGTACCTGGCGCGCATAGCCCAAGAAGGTCTCGCCTTCCTCGGACACAATGACGCCCTTGTTGGTGCGCTCAAAGATGTGCACACCCATCTCGTTTTCGAGATCGCGAATCGACGCGGTAATCGAAGGCTGCGACACAAAGAGACGGCGCGAGGCCTCGGTAATGCTGCCGCATTCGGCAACTTTGACGACATATCTGAGCTGCTGGAGCTTCATGGCTGTCTCCTTAGCTGTTCGCGAAATTCGCGTCGGCTGCACCCTCCTGACGCATAAACGGCGGCATCTCCCCCGTCGCGGCGCAGGCGGCAATCTGATGCAGAGCCCCGGCGACCGCATCATCTGCCGCGGCGCCGATATGCCAGCGCGCGGCAGCCGTGACGGCCTCATTGGCATTGGCGACTGCAACGGAGTTGGGAACGGCATCGATCATGGGCAGATCGTTATCGGAATCGCCAAATACGGCCACCTCGTCGGGCGTCAGGCCCAAGGCGCGCGCCAGCTCCAGCGCAGCGCAGCCCTTGTCCCAACCATCCGGAAGGATGTCGAACAGGCGCACTCGGTTGTTGGGAAACACAAGCGAGAGTTCCGGCACCTCAACGGCAACGCGCTCGCGTAGCTCCGCGAGCTCCTCACGCGAACGGGCACTCCAGATATTCGCCTTAAACACCGGCGCGCCATCGACGACGGGACGACACGGGGCCTCTTCGCCTTTGAGCCACGCATTGCCGCCCGACTCCATAGCGCGACGCACACGCTCGGGATTGCTCGTCACGCAATAGGCATCGTTGCCCCAAAAGTCATCGCCCAGGCTGTAGACTTTTAGAAATGTATCGTCGGTCTCTTGCTCCAGATAGTCAGCCAAACGCATCAGAGCATCGTTGTCGATTGCGCGCGAAGCGACTACTTCGCCGTCGACAAACATCACCTGGCCGTTACAGAACGCACCGGTCGAAAAACACTCGGAACGGTTTTTGAACATCCAGCCCATCGCGGACGGCTGACGACCCGAAACCGGCCCAAAGTGCAGACCCGCCGCCTGCATGGCATGAACACCCTCAATGGCGTAGTCGCTGGCGCCGTCATGCCCGGCTGGAATCAGTGTATCGTCCATATCGGTCAGCACAAGTTTAATCATAGAGTCCCCCAGTCATTTTCACCGCAACCATTGTAACGGTGCGCTAGTATAGGGAACAACAGATTCGATGCGGGAGTGCCGGCGGTGCAAACCACAAGGCTGAGAGGGCATGGGGCCCAATCCTTTGAACCTGTCAGTTAATGCTGGCGTAGGGAGCATGCCGCCTTTACAGGGGCGCTGTCTATGCACAGCGCCCCTTTTCTATGCCAAGGAGGCATGTGCAGTGATTGATTCGGAACAGCTTAAGCAACACATGGTCAAGGCCGTAGAGGAAATTCGCGCCACCAATCCGATGGCCGGCTCCATCACCAACACGGTGACGATCGACTTTGTCGCCAACGCACAGCTCGCCGTGGGCGGATCGGCCGCCATGGTCTATCTGCCCGACGAGGGCGAGGCACTCGTTGCCGGCGGCGGCGCCATCTATCTCAATATGGGCACGCTCTTCCCCATCTACGAGCAGACGATTCCCCGCGCGGCCAAGGCGGCACACGACGCCGGCAAGCCCTGGGTGCTCGATCCGGTGGGTCTGGGCATCGGTAGCCTGCGCACCCAGCTGGTAAACGAGCTCAAGCAGTACAAGCCCGCCATCGTGCGCGGCAACGCCTCCGAGATTATCGCGCTCGCCGGCCTGTGGGGCCTTGAGGGCGAGGCGGCTGATCTGAGCCGCGTGCGCGGTGTCGATACCACCGACACGGTCGACGCCGCCCGCGATGCCGCCGTGGCGCTCGCTCGCTACACCGGCGGCGCTGTGGTGGTCTCGGGCGAAGTCGACCTGATCACCGACGGCACGACGGTGGCCAAGTCCCACGGCGGCAGCCCGCTCATGTCCAAGATCACCGGCTGCGGTTGTTCGCAGGGCGGCGTGCTGGCTGTGTACGCCTGCGCTGCCGATCCGTTTACGGCAGCCATCTGCGGCACCGCCGTCTACAACGTCGCCGGCACACGTGCCGCCGCTGTCGCCGATGCCCCGGCAAGCTTTAAGGTCGCCTTTATCGACGAGCTCTACCGCGCAACCGCCCTAGACATCGCCGACAACCGACTCGAGCTCGAGGAGGCATAAGCCATGTCCGAACCCGCAACCAACGCCGGCATGAACACGCTCGTCGCCGTGGCCATCGCCCCGTGCGGCACCGGCGATGAACTATCCGCCGAGGTCGCCGAGGTCGTGCGCGTCATTCGCGAGAGCGGCCTTCCCAACCGCACCACCTCGATGTTCACCGAGATCGAGGGCGACTGGGACGAGGTCATGCAGGTCGTGCGCGACGCAACCTTTGTGTTGGCGAGCAAGGGCATCCGCACCGAAGTCGTGCTCAAAGCCGATATTCGACCCGGATTTACCGACACCATGACCGGCAA
>CABUSE010000069.1 GCA_902494135.1 uncultured Collinsella sp.
ACTTTCGCCTCGTGGAACGTCAACGGCCTGCGCGCCGTGCTCAAAAAGGACCCGAGCTTTATCCAGATCGCGCAAGAACTCGACGTCGATATCCTGGCGCTGCAAGAGACCAAGCTGCAGGAGGGCCAGGTCGATATCGACCTGGCCGGCTATCACCAAACCTGGAGCTACGCCGAGCGCAAGGGCTACTCGGGCACCGCGGTCTTTAGCCGCCAGGAACCGCTGCGCGTACTGCGCGCCGATGCGCTGCTGCCCTACGCCGGCGAGGGCGAGGCGGCCGAGCTCGTCGCCCAAGCCGCAACCGAGGGCCGCGTCTGCGCGTTGGAGTTCGACAAGTTCTGGTTTGTGGATGTCTACACTCCCAACGCGCAAAACGAACTCGCCCGCATCGACGTGCGCATGGCCTGGGATGATGCCTATCGCGGCTTTTTGAGCGCGCTTGAGCGCGAGAGCGGCAAACCCGTCGTGACCTGCGGCGACTTTAACGTAGCGCACGAGGAGATCGACCTTAAGAACCCCAAGTCCAACCGCGGCAACGCCGGCTTTTCGGACGAAGAACGCGGCAAGTTTACCGAGCTGCTCAACGCCGGCTTTACCGATACCTGGCGCACGGCTAATCCAGACGTCGAGGGCGTCTACAGCTGGTGGAGCTATCGCTTTAATGCCCGCAAGAACAACGCCGGCTGGCGCATCGATTACTTCTTGGTAAGTGATTCAATCGCCAATACCGTGCGCGACACCGATATCCGCGGCGACATCTTTGGCAGCGACCACTGCCCCGTCACCCTCACGCTAGAGCTCTAGCCCCAAGTAATTCCTGGGGGACAGAGGAAAACAAATCATGTGACCCCTCTCCCCCTATAAGTTGCGGTGGAATAGTTCCTGTTTGGGCAGCAAATAGCCAAAAACGAGAACTATTCCACCGCAAGTTCGTGAGGGAACGCGAAATGCCTTACAGCCCGTATTTCACGACGACACGGTTAATGCGGCGACACCAAGGCTTGTACAAGGCGGCCAAAAACACGCAGGTCGCAAGGCCGTGCGTAATATCGAACGGCACTGCCGTGGCAAGACGCGCCACGGCACCCGCCCAAGTAAGCGGCTGTACAAATCCAATGATGTCATACGCGTTAATCACGACGCCATAGAGCAAGCCCGACGCAAAACCGTACGCCAGCAGCGCCGGCAATCGCACGGTGCCGTCGGCGCGGTCGAACGCACCCGCGTACGCCAGCGCGCCGCCAACATAGCCAACCAGGCCCCAGGCATACATCTGCCACGGCGTCCACATGCCCTGCCCAAAAAAGAAATTGCTGGTCAGCGCCGCCAGCGCGCCAACCATGAAACCATTGCGGCGACCAAGCGTCGCCCCCGCGATAATGGCGATGGCGCTCACCGGTTTAAAGTCGGGAATGGGCCCAAACAGGATGCGCCCCGCCGCCGCCAGCGCCGCGAGCACCAGCGTGGGCATAATCTGGCGCAAACCCGGACGAGATGCCTCATAACCCGCAAAGAACAGCGCGAGCACCAGCGCCACCACGACCAGCATGGCAAGTGCCGCCTGCTCAACGCCCGCTAGCAACGACGCAGCCATCACCGCCGGCACCGCCAACAACAGCGGGATCTCCAGTTTTGCAAGCAAACGCGAGAAACGACAGTCCGTCATCCCATCACGCCCTATAGAACACGTTGTCGGCAAAGAAGTCGGCCGGGGACTCCATGCAGGCAATCTCGCCGTCAAACATCATGGCGACGTCGTCGGCTACCTGCTCGGCAAAGTCCAAATCGTGCGTAGCCATGATGACGGTGCCGCCAGCCTTCGCATGGTCACGCAGGGCGCGGGCGATGGTGCGGCGACTCTCCAGGTCCAAGCCCTTCGTGGGCTCGTCAAGCAGCAGCAGCTCGGGGCCGATCAGCAGCAGCTTTGCCAGTGCGAGCAGCTGGCGCTGTCCGCCCGAGAGGTCGTAGGGGTGGCGCGTCTCCAGGCCGTCCAGCCCCAAGCTCGCCGCGCGCTCCCGCGCCACGGTCTCGTCATATCCGCAGGCTGAAGCCCATTCCATCAGCTCGTCGCACACCGTCTCGGCAACCAGCAATGCTTTGGGATTCTGAGGCAGCAACGCCGCCGAGGCCGCTCCGCGCACCATGCGGCCGCGCTGCAGCTTGGCGGTCTTCGCCAGCACCGAGAGCATCGTCGACTTACCGCATCCGTTGCCGCCCACGATCGCATGCACCGCACCGGCCGAAAACGACGCATCGAGCCCACGCAACACCCAGCCGGACGCTCGATCGTAGCGAAACCAACCTTCCGACAGGGTGGTAGCCGACCCAGCGTGCATTTTTTGGAGTATTCTGCTTCCATCCGTGCGCGAGAAGGCTTCCAAGCCGTTCTCGAGCGACGTTTGCGCCACAAATTCGGACGATTTGTCCAATTCCAAACTTTTTTTCGCGCTCGATACGCCCCCGGGCGGCTCCAGAGAGCCCAAATTGTCCTCACGCCTGCTGAATACTCCGTTTTTTGCACATCGGATGGCACCCCACCCCAACGTGTCATCGGAAAACAGCGATTCTCGGCGTCCCAAAGATGCCATATCCGCCGCCTCGTGCACGCGGCCATCCTCAATCCGGTACGCACACGTCGCGTATTCGAGCATTGGGCGCGGCTGATGCGTCGCCACAACAACCGTGCAGCCCAGCTCGCGATTCACACGAAACAGCGCGTGCAGAAAATTCTTCTCGGCAACGGGATCGAGCTGAGACGTGGGCTCGTCGAGTAACAGCACACGCGGACGCAGCGCCAGAACGGCGGCAAGCGACAGCAGCTGCTTGCGGCCACCCGAAAGCGTATCGGTATCGCGATGAAGCCAGTCCTCCAGACCAAAGAAATAGCTGGTCTCGGCAACACGGCGGCGCATCTCGTTGCGCGACATGCCTAAGTTTTCCAGGCCAAACGCCATCTCGTGCCACACGGTCTCGCACACAATCTGGTTCTCGGGATCCTGGAACACGTAGCCCACGCGCTCCGCAGACGCGCGCACGTCCATGTCGGCAACGTTCTCGCCCAGCACGCGCATATCGCCAATGCGCTCGCCCGCCGGAGCAATCTCGGGCTTGAGCAGCGACAGCAGCGTCGACTTACCCGATCCGGTACCGCCGACAAGCAGCGCAAATGCACCTTGGGGAACAGACCAGTCGAGCCCCTCGAGCACCGCAGCATCGGCCCCGGGGTAGGCAAAGCTCAGGCTCCGCACCTCAATCGCCGGCATATCCGGGCCGCACGCCGCGCCTGACACCGGGCCCCTATCCAACCGAGCCATCAGCCGAACCTCTTCTCATCGATCGCATGTAACACACAGGGCAGCACCATCCAGGCAGCGTACACGACATAGCCCAGCCACGGCGCCGGCACCGAAAGCTGCGGGTAAAACGAATACTGCGTTGTCGCGGTCCATGCCACTGCCACCGCGGCGGCACCAAACAGCGCGAGCCCGACCAGCGCGGCAACGTCGCTGCGCCCCAGTCGATACCGCGCGTACGTCGTACGGCGCGACGCAGCACCCCACCCGCGCGAGCGCATGGCATCCGCGCGCTCAAGCGAATCTTCCATGCCCCAGCCCATCAGCACGCTCGACGCCCGCAGGCGCGATCGCACGGGATCGGTGGGCGCACGCCCCGGTACATCAATCGCATCCTGCACCGCCAGTACCGTGCGGCCGCGGCGCAAAAACTGTGGGATAAGCCGCATACACATCGAAATCATGAGTGCGATCACCGGCGCGGCGTTGCCCAACAGTGCAAGCACCTTGTCGTATTCGAGCATCGACGCCGCCGCCTCAAACCACAGCACGCTCGCCACAAACAGCCCGCCCATGCACAGGCCGTAAACCATGCTCTCTAGATACACCGCACGCATGCCAATACGAAACAGCTCCGTCGAACCCGAAGCGCTAAACAGCGGATTGACCAGCGCGATAATCAAAATCACCGACAGCTGCCAGCGAAGCGCCCCCAACGTGCGCGCAGCGCCGCGCGTCGCAAGCCCGTACGCCAGCCCGCCCGCAAGCGACAGCGCGATCAGCACCGGTTGCATCGAGAACATGGTGAGCCCCAGCGTCAACGCCATGTAGAACGCCGGCACCGCCGGATGCGACATCGAAAATGCCGCGACGGGTTCGTTGCCCGATTCCTCTCGCATGATATCCACGGGCGCCCCCGTCCCCTCGCTCAAACGACAGCTTCGCAGCACCGCCAACGCTGCACGCAAGCAGCGCAAACGCCACGCCGGCGGCGCAAGCCTCAACCGCCGCAAACCAATCGTTACGCGCTCAACATATGCCTGCGGTATCATATTGCGCCGTGTATCGTTTCCAAACACACGTCTCTATAACGTAACAGGAGATCACATGGACGCAACCGCAATTATCCTCGCTGCCGGCGAGGGCACCCGCATGAAGTCGAACCACTGCAAGGTTTCGCACAAGATCCTGGGCAAGCCCATGGTCCAGTGGATCGTCGACGCCACCATCAAGGCCGGCTGCAGCCGCGTCGTGGTCGTCATCGGCAGCCACGCCGACGAGATGCGCGCCCTTATCGACGGCACCTACGCCAACAGCGCCACCAAGGTCGAGTGCGTTGAGCAGACCGAGCGCCTGGGCACCGGCCACGCCGTGAAAGTCGCGCTCGAGGCCTGCGGCATCACGCAAGGCCCCGTCGTCGTGCTCAACGGCGACTTGCCCCTCATCACCGCCGACACCGTTGCCAAGTTCGCGCAAACCGTCGCCACCGGCGAGCTCGCCTGCACCGTCATGACCATGACCCCGCCCGACCCCTTCGGCTACGGCCGCATCAAGCTGGGCGCCGACGGCCAGATCGAGCGCATCATCGAGCAGAAAGACTGCACGCCCGAGCAGGCCGCCACGCTGCTGGAGTGCAACGCCGGCTGCTACGCCTTTGACGGCGCGCAGCTCGCCGCCCACATTGACGAGATCGGCAACGACAACGCGCAATCCGAGTACTACCTGCCCGACATGCTCGAGATCCTCAAAGGCCATGGTCAGGCAGTCTCCATCTTCCACTGCGATGACTACCGCGACGGCCTGGGCGTCAACAGCCGCATCCAGCTCGCACAGCTCACCGCCATCGCGCGCGACCGCATCAACGAGCACTGGATGGCCGAGGGCGTTACCTTCATCGACCCCACGCAGGCCTGGATCGGCCCCGATGCCACCATCGGCCGAGACACCGTCGTGTGGCCGCAGACGCATCTGATCGGTCACGTCACCGTGGGCGAGGAGTGCCAGCTCGGCCCCAACAGTCGCCTCACCGACACCACCGTCGGCAGCGGCTGCACCATCGATGAGACCATCGCCATCGAGGCCGTCATCGAGAACGGCGTCGACTGCGGCCCGCGCGCCTACCTGCGCCCGGGCACCCACATGCTCGACGGCTCCAAGGCCGGCACGCACGTGGAGATCAAGAAGTCCACGATCGGCGAGGGCTCCAAGGTGCCGCACCTGTCCTACATCGGCGACACCACCATGGGCTCCGGCGTCAACGTGGGTGCAGGCTCCATCACCTGCAACTACGACGGCGTGCACAAGCACAAGACCGTCATCGGCAAGGACGCCTTCATCGGTTCCGACACCATGATGGTCGCGCCCGCCCAGATCGGCGACGGCGCGCTCGTGGCCGCCGGCTCCGTCATCACCGAGCCGGTCCCGGCCGACGCACTTGGCCTGGGCCGTGCCCGTCAGGTAAACATTGAGGGCTGGGCCGCCGATTACCGCCGCCGTCTGCACGAAGACGACGAGGTATAACGTTTTACCAAGCATCTAAGGAGCTGTTCCCATGGGAGCAGCTCCTTTTTCTATCGTGACCTGCGCAACCGGATGAGTGGTCGGTTCGTGTCCGTTGACGGTAAAGACGTTATCAAGACCCGATTAACCCCGTCGCGCGGTTACAATGCAACAAGGCATCTATATGGCATTCGATATAAAGGAGAAGGGTAATGCCGATTAATGATCCCGAGAAGTCGGAGAATATGCGCAAGTCCATCCGCGTGTATTCCGGTTCCTCCAACCGTCCCCTCGCTCAGAAGATTGCTGAGTACCTTGGGGTCGAGCTTTCGGGCCTTACGCTAAAGCAGTTCGCCAACGGTGAGATTTACGCCCGCTACGACGAGACCGTCCGCGGCGCCGACGTCTTCCTGATTCAGTCCGTGGCCGGAGGCAACGTCAACGACATGCTCATGGAGCTGCTCATCGCCACCGACGCTGCCAAGCGCGCATCCGCCCGCTCCATCACCGCCGTTATCACCCACTACGGCTATGCCCGCCAGGACCGCAAGGCCGGCCCGCGCGAGCCCATCACCGCCCGCCTCGTCGCCAACCTGCTCGAGCGCGCCGGCGTCAACCGCATCATCACCCTCGACCTGCACCAGGGCCAGATCCAGGGCTTCTTCGATATCCCGGTTAACCACCTGTCCGCACTGCCGCTGTTTGGCCAGTACTACAACGACATGCACTTCGACACCGACAACCTGGTTGTCGTCTCCCCCGACGTGGGCCGCGCCAAGGCCGCCAAGAAGCTGTCCGACATGCTCGGCTGCGACCTGGCCATCGCCCACAAGGGCCGTCCGCGCCACAACGCCGCCGAGGTCATGGGCATCATCGGTGACATCAAGGGCAAGACCTGCATCATCAACGACGACATGATCGACACCGCTGGCACCCTGTGCGCCAACGTCAAGGAGCTCAAGGCTATGGGCGCTGGCGACATCTACGTCTGCGCCACCCACGGCATCTTCTCCGGTCCGGCCATCGAGCGTCTGAACGACGCCCCGATCGTCGAGTGCCTCGTCACCGACGCCATCCCCGTCGAGGTCGGCGGCAAGATCAAGACCATCTCGGTCGCCGAGGAGTTCGCTCAGGCCATCTCCGCCGTTTACCACGAGGAGCCCGTCTCCACGCTCGTCGGCGGCGACTTCGCGCTGTAATCCA
>CABUSE010000070.1 GCA_902494135.1 uncultured Collinsella sp.
AGACATTTGAACCCTAACCGCAGCAAAGGAGGCCCCATGGCATTCGATCCCATTCAAGAGGATTGCCATCGCCTCGTTCTTGAGGCCTTGCGCCGCGACAATATCCCGCTCACCGACGGTGCCGCCGTAGAGCGTCTGATGGAACAATTCACCCGCAACCCTGCACCGCTCATCGTGCACGACCGCGACCGTGCCGGGCACCTCATTGCCAAGGTGGTCGAGGCTGTCGACTACCGCATCCCCTTTATCCCCGACGACGCCCAGGCAGAGCAAGAAGAAGCCGCAGCCGAGAACATGCTCCGCGAGGCAGCCGCGCTCGATCCGGCCAACTGGGATGCCCAGCGCATGCTGACGGCGCTCACCGCCGAATCCAACGAGGAATACGTACAGTACCTGGTGTCCAAGTGCGATGAAGTCGAGCATGACCTGGCGCTCAAGATCGCCTCGGCTCAGGACCCCTACGAGCGCGAGGCCGCTGGCGACCTCACGCGCCGCCCCTATCTGCGCTGGCTTGCCGCCTTGGCATCGCGCGCCCTCATTAGCGGCCGCTATCGCATGTCGCTCGAAGCCGCAAATCGCAGCTTGGACTTTGCGCCCAACGACCCCGTTGGTGTCCGCCACACCGCGATGCTCGCCATGGCAAAACTCGAATACCCCGCCGAGGAGCTCAAGCGCTTTCGCTCCGCTCACTCCGTGCCGTACCTCGCGAATACCCCGCTGCGCCGCCGCCCCAAAGATGCGGAGCGTGACTTGGACCCATGGACGCTCATCGCGCTGATGAGCGCTGCTTGGCGCGAGCTGGACTACGAGGGCGCCGAGCACTACTTGCGCATCCTTGCGCGCTCGTGTCCGCACGCAGCCGAGGCGCTCTACTTCCAAACCGAGTTTCCCGATGGCGTCTATGCCCGCGTCAACGTGGGTGTAGGCTCCACCGACGAGCTTGTCCTTGCGCTGTCCGAGGCGACGCCGGTACTGCAGGAGGGCCTGGGCGCCCCCGACAACGCCAGCTTTGCCGCCTGGATCGCCACCAACGACATCGTGCGTTCCCAGATCGACGAGCGCATCCTGCGCGCGGCCGAGCAGGGGCTTCCATTTAAGGGAGGGGACCTCTAATGGATCCGAGCGTCTACATCCCCGCCTACCTGGAGCGCACCTATCTGGCGTCGCACCCCGAGCTCACCGATGCAGCACGCGAGCTTGTCCATAACGACATTAGCGCGAATCCTCAAAAGTATGCGCAGGCCGAGCATGCCCAGGCACTGCTGTCCTATGCCGGCGTTCATCGCCACCTGCTCGACGAGCTCCATCGCATCGAGGACATGGGCAGCGACGAGGAGTTTGAGCAGACGCGCAACCGCCTGTTCGACGACATGCGCGACGAGCTGCTCAAGATCGTCCGCATCGATGCGCTGGCCGTCGATGCCCAGCTGCTCGCCATCATCCTAGCGGACACGCCCGTCGACGCCTGCCTGGGCGACCTGATGAAGCTCGAGACGAGCACGGCCGACTACCTGCAACAGAGCGTGCCCGGGTTTGATATGGAGGCCCCGCACTACTGGGCCAATAATGTTTTGGCCGACGGTGTCACCGCAGCGGACCTTACCGTGAGCGAGCCGGCCCTTATCGGGTGGCTCCACACGCTCGAGGCCATCTCGCAGCTGTGCATGGCGAGCGCCCGCTACCGCGCTGCTGCCAACTACGCCCGCCGCGTCCTTAAAGCAGAAGGCTATCCCACTCGGGCCGCAGGCACCGTGTTGCTCGCCCTCGCTCGTCTGGAAGACCAGGACGGCTTTTTTGCCCTGGCGCATCAGCTCGAGGAACAGATGGGGGCAGACGCACTCGAAAACTCTCCTTGGTATCTGCTCGCCCGCACGATTCTGCTGTTCAAAACAAACAAGATGCGCCCGGCGACACGCGCGCTGCGTGAGTTTGCCAACCGTTGCGAGGGCGGTGCGTTCTTCTTACTGAACCCCATGTACCAGACACCGTACCTTCCCTGCCGGCCCGAGCCACGCGATCCCTGGGACCTTTCGCACCAGGCCGTTTGGGAAGCGGACGGTATTATCTCGGACACCCCCGACTTTGCCCCCTGGGCCAACGCCTGCGAAGATGTATCGCAGCTTGCCCAGGAATTTGCGCGCCGCTACGGTTTTTAGTGACGCGATCGCCCCGACCATGTCATTCACGTTAGGAACGACTTCATGAACTTCCGCTCATCTCTCGCCTGCACCTCGAGCGATATCGCCCGCTGGGGGCTGCGCTCTATCCTTAAGCGCCAGGGCGGCGTACTCCCCGGCCGCATCGCCATGAAGATCGACCCCGAGTTGCTGAGCGACCTCGCCGGCCTTGTCGACCGCAGCGTGGTGATTACCGGTACTAATGGCAAGACCACCACCTCCAACCTCATCGCTGACGCCGTTGCTGCCAGCGGCGCTACCGTGGTGTGCAACCGTGCCGGCAACAACATGGAGCCGGGCGTGGTGGGTGCTCTGCTCGAGGCCCGCGGCGGCCTTAAGCACACTGACAGCGGCAAGCGCGTGGGCGTTTTTGAGTGCGATGAGCTTTACACCGTACGCGTTCTGCGCAAGCTCAAGCCGACGTACTTTGTGCTGCTCAACCTGTTCCGCGACCAGCTGGATCGCTATGGCGAAATCGATCACACCCAGGAGGTCATCGCCCACGCGTTGGAGCTCTCTCCGGCAACGACGCTCATCTACAACGCAGACGACCCGCTGTGTGCCGCGATCGCCGCACGCGTTCCCAATGCAAGCATCGCCTTTGGCATCGACGGCGCCACCAACACCGAGTCCGACCGTATTAGCGACTCACGTTTTTGCTCACAGTGCAACGCGCCGCTGGAGTATGACTACGTGCAATACGGCCAGCTCGGCGCCTACCATTGCCCCTCGTGCGGTTGGGCACGCCCCGCGCTTGTCCGTCGCGTGACGGGCGTGGAGCTCGGCTGCGACGGCTACGGCTTTGACCTGGTCTTTGGATCTGCGTCCGACGCGGCTGCCGTAAACATCGCCACGCGCTACAACGGCCTGTACATGGTCTACAACGTTGCCGCTGCATTCTTTGCCGCACATGAGTTAGGCGTGGACACGGCGCTTCTACAGCCTACGCTCGATGCCTATGTGCCCGCCGGTGGTCGTATGGGGCGCTGGGATATCGCCGGCCGCACCGTCGAGGCCAACCTGGCTAAGAATCCCGTAGGCTTCGATCGACAAATCCAGTCCATCAAGACGGCAGGCGGCAGACTCTGCGCCTTCTTCCTAAACGATAACGATGCCGACGGCCACGATGTCTCGTGGATCTACGATGTCGACTTCGAGCGCATCGCCGACACGCCGGGTCTTGTCGCCTTTGCCGGAGGCACGCGTGCGCACGACATGCAGGTACGCCTCAAGTACGCCGGCATCGATGCCGCGATTATCTCGGACGTCGCGCAGGCGATCGGCGCCGTGGCAGATGAGGCCGCCGATGACACCTTCTACGCCGTCGCCAACTACACGGCCTTCCCGCCGCTGGTCAAGGAGCTCGACGGGCTCAAAGGCACCGATGCAAGTTCGGTCGCCTCCCACGCCGTAACGGGCGCCGATGGTAGCGCTGTCCCCACCGACATTGCGCCGGTCGAGCTTTCGCGCCCGCTGCGCATCGTCTATCTGTACCCCGACGCCCTTAACCTCTACGGTGACGGCGGCAATGTTATCGCGCTCGAACGCCGCTGCGCCTGGCGTGGCATTCCCGTGCGTGTAGACGAGGTCCGTATGGGCGAAACGCTTGATTTGGCCGATGCCGATATCGTCATGATGGGCGGCGGCTCCGACCGCGACCAGCTGGCCGTGGCACACGAGCTGCTCGCCCAAAAAGATAAGGTCGCGGCCTATGTTGAGGACGGCGGCACACTGCTTGCCATCTGTGGCAGCTATCAGCTGCTCGGCCGTTCGTACTATATGGGCGAGAATCGCATCGAGGGCATGGGTATCATTGCCGCCGAAACCGTGCGCGGCTCCGACCGCCTGATCGGCAACGTCGCCGTCAAAACCGACCTGGCGCCCGAGCCCTTTGTCGGATTCGAGAACCACGGCGGCCGCACGCTTTTGGACGCCGATGCCACGCCGCTCGGAACGTCCGTCGTCACGGGCACCGGCAACAACGGCGACGATGGCTTTGAGGGTCTAATCTACAAGGGCGTCATCGGCACGTACCTGCACGGACCGGCACTGCCCAAGAACCCCGAGCTCGCCGACTGGCTGATCGCGCACGCCCTCGAACGCCGTGGCGACGCACGAGCCGCTGCCCTGCTGCCGCTCAAACCCCTCGACGACGCCTACGAGCACGCCGCCCACGACGCCGCGATGGAACTCCTCCCCTAGCACCTCACCACCACAAAGGGGACAGGCACCTTTGTGGTGGTTTTGACCCATCCCAGCAGTTTGTCTCGATCTGTAACATCTAGACCGATAAAAGTCGTCTTACTGTTACAGAATGAGATGTTCGTCCCGACGTCTGCCTTTTGTCTCGATCTGTAACAGGTAGAGCCGATTTGCCTGCTCAGATGTTACAGATTGAGATATTTGAAGATCGGAATAGAAGCCTACTCCTGTGTGGTGGTTTTCCAGTTTGCCAACGATATACGCGACGGCAAAAAAGTCTGCTATACTCTTTCCCGCTGTCCCCATCGTCTAGCGGCCAAGGACGCCACCCTTTCAAGGTGGATATCGCGGGTTCGAATCCCGCTGGGGGCACCACAGAATCTGAGAAGCCCGTTACCCCTGCGGTGACGGGTTTTTTTCTTCTCCAACGCCGGGATTCGAATCCGACAGGGTGCGGAGCTGAGGAAACGCGAAGCGTTTTCCAGCGCAGCGCGCAAGGAGCGAAGCGACGCAGCGGAAGCGGGCGGCGGAAGCCGCACGCGGACATCCCGCTGGGGGCACCAACCCGAAAATGTACGAACCCGCCGGATGTAAGGCCCGACGGGTTCGTTCTTTTTGTCGTTATAAAACGAAAAGTACTCAATGCCCTTACGCTAGATAAACAGCTCGCACTCCTTCCGCTCGGCACAGACTTTGCTAAGCATCTTGGTAGCCGCAGAGAGCATGACAGGACTTAGCCCACGCGCGCCCCGCGGGCATACAGACACACAGCGCATGCAAGAGATGCAGGCCTTTTTGTCCACCCGCTTGGGATCGTCTTTATCGATAGCGCCAACGGTACACGCTGTGGCGCAAACCCCGCAAGCGGTGCACTCCTTTGTGGCCTTAGGCACCATACCGGCGCCCCCGGCTTTCTTATAGGGACGATTACCCGGAATAGCCGGCTCAGAAGCATCTCCAGCAGATATCTTTTGCTGAATCTGATCCGCAAACCCAGCGAGCTGTGCCGCGTCCTGAGCATTTGGTCGATTGGTGGCAAACTGCCGCACAATAGAATGCTCGGCGATGGCAGAAACTGCCGCGATCATCCGAAAGCCCGCGCCCTTTGCCGCGTCCTCAAGCTCAACCAGCGTGTCCTCATACGCGCGGTTTCCGTAAACACAAACCAGCACCGCCCGTGCGCCATTCCCTCGCACCATACCCAAGCGCTCCACGGCCACAGCTGGGACTCGCCCGCCATACGAGGGCACCGCGATCACGGCTACATCCTCTTTTGTCATCGCAACCGTGCGAAAACCCAGCCCGCTATCGGTCAGATCTACAGCAACGGTTTCCCCTTCCAACGCATTGGCAATGTAGTTAGACACCTTTTCCGTTCCGCCGGTCGGGCTAAACACGATATCGAATACCTTCATCGGATAATCCTCCCCTTTATGAACAAACGCCCGAGACGTCCGCATACCAAAACAGGTTACAACTTTTAAGATGCCCCGTGAGAAACGCCCGCTCGGCTGCAAGTTCAAAGAAGGTTCAAGCGACAAAAAAGAAGGGGCCTCGCACAGGCGAGACCCCTTCGCACGCAAAATCAAACGTGTCTGTTACACGTAGAACAGGATGTCGTCGTAGGTCGGAACCGGCCAGTAGTCGGCGGCCACGATCTCCTCCATGGCGTCCACGGCGGCGCGCAGCGTATCCATAGCGGGAACGACCTCGTGCGCGTACACGTTGGCCTGCTCCTGTCCATCGAGGGCCTCGGCCTTCTGATGCACGGCGTCGAGCGCCTTAATGGAGTCGTTGATGGCGGTGATACCGTTGCAGAGCTTGTTGAGCGTGTTCTGCTCGCACTGCATGGCGGCCTCAGCACCGGCGGCACGAATAGTCTCAAGGCCCTTAGCGACCTTGGTGGCATAGGCGGTAATGACCGGGCGATAGGTACGACGCGCCTCGCGAACCATCGTGGTAGCCTCGATGTTCATGAGCTTGTTGTACTTCTCGAGCTTGCAGTCGTAGCGGCACTGAGCCTCGGCCTTAGTCAGGACGCCCGTCTCCTCAAAGAGCGTGATAGCCTTATCGGAAACAAAGGCCGGAAGAGCGTCGGCCGTGGTCTTGTTGTTGGCAAGGCCGCGCTTCTCGGCCTCGATGGGCCACTCGTCGGAGTAACCGTCACCGGAGAACAAGATGCGCTGGTGATCGGTCAGCACCTTCTTGCAGTACTCGAGCGCGGCGTCCTGGAACTTATCCTCGGGCGTACCCTCGAGTGCGTCGGCGAAGGACTTGAGCGACTTGGCCACGGCAGCATCGAGCACCAGGTTGGAGTCGGAGACGTTCTGCTCGGAGCCGCAGGCACGGAACTCGAACTTGTTGCCGGTGAAGGCGAACGGGGAGGTGCGGTTGCGGTCGGTGTTGTCCTGCATCAGCTTGGGCAGGGTATCGGCGCCCAGGTCAAGCACGCCGCGCGTGGCATGGACGGAAGCCTTGCCATCGATGATCTTCTCGACGACCTCGGTAAGCTGGTCGCCCAGGAAGATGGACATAATCGCCGGAGGAGCCTCGTTGGCGCCCAG
>CABUSE010000071.1 GCA_902494135.1 uncultured Collinsella sp.
ACCAGCGACGCCATCCCGCACGACGCCGAGGCACACTACTGCGGCCTGCCCGATATCTACCGCGGCGAGGATGTGCCGCTGTCGAATATCCACCACATCACCTGGGACGACATCGACGGAAAGGAGCCGTTCCGCGAGAACAAGGAGCTGCAGAAGCAGCTGCTCAAGCTCATGAAGAAGTACCCGTACATGGCACACAACGCCGCGTTTGAGGACAGCTGGTTCAAGATTCACCTGGACGGTTACGCCGAGGCGCGTCGTGCCGGCAAGATTATCGTCATCGACTCGCGCCAGATCTGCCGCAGCCTGGATGCCGACGTCCGCTCGCTCCCCCGCGAATCCGCCCCCGCCGCGCTCGAGAACTGGGCGCGCCGCCGTGGAACCCTCGCCGCCGACGCCAACGAGCAGCATCTGGGCCTGGACGACACCGACCTCATGCTCCGCACCGTCCAAGCCGAGTTCAACCTCAAGAACCTATTCGCCAAGTAGAAACGCCTGCGACAAACCCCGGCGTAGATCACGAGCGGCCCCGCAGCGGGAAACCCCGCAGCGGGGCCGCCCTACGTTCCACAGATAGATTTGCCATCACAAATTCTGAACACTCATTGCGAACGATTTCGGCCAATTCCCGACACGTAATTCGTTGTCGGATGGTGATGCATCACTATCAAATGTGCGGCAATTGAGTATTTATATGCTATAGCTAAGCTGCGAAAACTTTTATTTAGGGCATACCAACTCATAATTGCGTCAAGCTTTTGGACAGCATTTGGTTAGACCTCTAAAACGGCTTTTCCACTCAGCGCCGTCAACACGGCATTAGCTGACACGATATATATCATGAGTATCGTATTGTCACATACCACTGCAAAAGCGGTCTACCAGGCCGCGCATTCGGTGTCTGCGAAAGGCATCGAGTCCTGTAACCCTGCCGCGATTTACGGATCATGTCCCACCGGAACGCTCCTTGACGCAGCCGCAGAATGGCTCACCAAACATGATGTTTCCCTCGACGCGAATGATTCCCTCGAGGTGATGGTGTTTGATCGCAGGAATGCGCGCCATGCAATGAACTGTCAATGCCACGTTTCTTCAAAACGATTCTCGAACTCACGCTTTATAGAGCTTGAAGATGGCATCTTCATTGTTGGCGTTGAGCTTTGCGCACTTCAGGCCGCCACCTATCTTCCTTTTCGCGAACTGGTGGAGTACTACTTTGAACTATGCGGCGCTTATTCCCTTGGAACCGACTCTCCCACCTCCTATACCGAGCGTTTCGCGCTCAACTCGACCGAGAGATTGAAACAGTTCTTTAATTCCATTACCAGATGCGACGGTCTGGCTCTTGCCCGAAAGGCGATCCAATGTGTGCGCGACGGATGCCGGTCTCCTATGGAAACAGCCTTTGTCATGATGCTAACGCTGCCCAAAAGCGAAGGAGGGCTTGGTATTAAGGGAATTGAGACCGATTACGAGGTACAGGTCACCGCTGCCGCAAAGAATCTCACGAGACGCAAAAAGTTCTTTATGGATGCATATCTAAAGAAATCTCGCACAGACATTGAATACAACGGTTTTTATCATGACGCGGAAGAAGACCGCGCCATCGATGAGGAGCGCAAGAATGCACTTGCGTCCATGGGGTACGGAATCATCACCGTCAGTCGTTATTCCTTTATGCATGCCAGCTCTTTCGTTAGGGTCATGGAAGCAATCCAGCGGAAAGAGGGCGTACGCCCCTCGCGTCTGCCAAAAGACTTTCAAATCATGCAAGAGGACCTGAGACAGTTTGTGCTCAGAAGGTTTATAGAAGAGAAAAAGCGAATTCAGAAGCAGCTTCGCCAGGATTCCGAAGAGCGTCAACGAATCGACCTCGAAAAAGCAACGCTCGAAGGCATCACGCTGGATGACCCGACAATTAATGAAGTTCCGGCAATCGATGACATGCAGACTGTCGAATCCGACAGCCCATCATTTGCCCAAACAAGCAGCCTCGCGCCCGAGGGCAGGGTCTTCGGGGCCGGAGACTAGGCCGGCTAACAAGGTGGGTACCCTAGCGACGTGCAAAATTGCGAGTATTCAGCAGGGTCGGGTGTCTATCACCCTCGAGTGGATCCAAATGTGAAGCGAAATCACTCTTGCGTGAGAGCGTTAGGCAACATTTGAGGAAGAACTCATCGGATTAACACCCTAAGATAACTCTTGAACTGCATTATATGACCTGCAATAAATTAGCGGACCCCCTATAGTTGCAGAATACTCCATTTTTTTGCACGGCACGAGGGTACCCACCTTGGCATCGACTATCAAAAAACGCTCAGTCCGGGATCTCGTCCACTATTCCCCATCATTTTGTACAACGAATTACCTGAACGTCATTGACATATGAACATGCACTCATATAATCGAAAGTAAATTATATGAGCGCATGTTCATATGAAAGGATATTGCAATGAGCATCCGCGTTGATGAAACGAAACTCGACATCGAGGCCACCGAACCCGCGATCCCGACCACCTGCTCGCCCGAGGACCTTCCCGACGAGGAGCTTCTCTACGACCTCGCCGACCTGTTCAAGGTCTTCAGCGACACCACGCGCATCAAGATCCTCTATGCCCTCATGGGCCGCGAGCTCTGCGTGGCAGACATCGCCGAAGCGACCGAAACCTCGCAGTCCGCGGTGTCGCACCAGCTGCGCACACTCAAGCAGTCGCACCTGGTTAAATTCCGGCGCGACGGGCGCAATATCCTCTACTCGCTCGCCGACGACCACGTCTACACCATGCTCAACCAAGGCATGAGCCACATCTGCGAATAGCGACCAACCACGGTACCAGCGCGGCCTGCACCCAAGCCGCAAATACAGAGAAAGGAACCCCCATGAAAAAGCAGTTCAAGCTCGACGAAATCGACTGCGCCAACTGTGCGCGCGAGCTTCAGGACGAGCTGGCCAAGCTCGAGGGCGTCAAATCCGTGTCCGTCAACTTCATGACCCAAAAATTGACGCTCGAAGCCGATGACGCCGAGTTCGACGAGGTACTCAACCGCGTTGTAGAGTTTACGGCCGACGCCGAGCCGGACTGCGAGATCATTCTCTAGCCCGGGTTTACGCCAACCTGCAAGGCCGCGCTTGCCGCGGCCTTTGCTCGCGAAATTATATGAGCGAGTGTTCATTCATTCAAATGGGAGGATACGAGTCATGACCACCGCCGATCCCAAAAAGAAAAAGAAGAAGCGTAAGAAGAAAGAGCCCCTTGAGCATAAGCGCAACCGCATCGTGGTAGCGCTGGGCATTTTTGCCGTGGTGTACGCCCTCGATGAGTTCGGCACCCTCACCGCCGCATTCGGTACCCCGGGCGACATCTACGCCAGCTTTATGCTGTTCCTCATACCGTTTTTGATTGCCGGCTACGACGTGCTGCAAAAGGCATTCAATAACATCCGCCGCGGCAAGGCCTTCGACGAGAGTTTCCTTATGGCCGTCGCGACCATCGGCGCGTTTGCCATGGTGCTCTTCCCCGATACCGACCCGCACATGGCCGAAGGCGCCGCCGTCATGCTGTTCTACCAGGTCGGCGAGCTGTTCCAGGCATACGCCGTGGGCAAGAGCCGTAAATCGATCAGCGCCATGATGGACATAGC
This sequence comes from uncultured Collinsella sp., assembly GCA_902494135.1. Taxonomy (GTDB): domain Bacteria; phylum Actinomycetota; class Coriobacteriia; order Coriobacteriales; family Coriobacteriaceae; genus Collinsella. The sequence continues at coordinate 3,643 of CABUSE010000071.1, forward strand.
ACCCGACTACGCCAACGTCGAGCAACCCGACGGCTCACTCGAACAGGTCTTCCCCGATGACATCGCGGTCGGCACCGTGATCGTGGTCAAGCCCGGCGAGCGCGTGCCCATCGACGGCGTCATCGTCGAGGGCGAAACCCAGCTCGACACCGCCGCCCTTACCGGTGAGTCGGTCCCCCGCCCGGCCAAAACCGGAGACGATATCATCAGCGGCTGCATCAACATGACGGGGCTCATCCACGTGCGCACCACCAAGCCCTTTGGCGAGTCCACCGTCGCACGCGTCCTGGAGCTCGTGGAGAATGCCAGCGAAAAGAAGGCACGCACCGAGAACTTCATCACGCGCTTTGCCCGCATCTACACGCCCGCCGTCACCGGCGCTGCCGCGGTGCTCGCGCTCGGCGGTGGCCTGGTCACCGGTGCCTGGTCCGACTGGATTCTGCGCGGCCTGACCTTCTTGGTCGTCAGCTGCCCGTGCGCGTTGGTGATCAGCGTGCCGCTCAGTTTCTTTGGCGGCATCGGCGGCGCGTCCAAGCTGGGCGTTCTCATCAAGGGTTCTAACTACCTCGAGACGCTCGCCGACGTGGACACCGTCGTCTTTGACAAGACGGGCACCCTCACCAACGGCACGTTCTCGGTGGTCGCGGTACACCCCGAGGCAGGCTATACCGAGCAATCGCTGCTTGAAGTCGCAGCCCTTGCTGAGTCGTTCTCCGATCACCCCATCGCGCAGTCCGTACGTGTCGCCTACCAGGGCGAGGTCGACCCCAAGCGCGTAAGCGACTCCACCAACGACGCGGGCCATGGCGTGACGGCAACCATCGACGGCAAGCACGTCGTCGTTGGCAACGCAAAGATGCTCGCCGCGGCCGGAGTCGAAGCGCCCGATTGCGAGGTCGTCGGAACGATTCTGCATGTGCTCGTTGACGGCGTGTACGCCGGCCACATCGTGATTGCAGACACCGTCAAGGCCGATGCTGAGCAAACGATTCGCGACCTGCACGCCGCCGGTGTCAAGCGCACCGTCATGCTCACGGGCGACCGCGAGGAGGTTGCGGCGTCTGTGGTCAAGCAACTCAGTCTCGACGAGTTCCACGCGCAGCTGCTGCCGGGCGATAAGGTCGAGCGCGTCGAGGCATTGCTGGCAGCCGAATCGGGCAAGGGCAAGCTCGCCTTTGTCGGCGACGGCATCAACGATGCGCCCGTGCTCACCCGCGCGGACGTTGGCATTGCCATGGGCGCTATGGGTTCCGACGCCGCGATTGAGGCCGCCGACGTTGTGCTCATGGACGACAAGCCGTCCAACATTTCCCGCGCGATCCGCGTGGCACGAAAGACCATGGCGATTGTCTGGCAGAACATCATCTTTGCGCTGGGTATTAAGTTGCTGATTCTGGTGCTTGCGGCACTGGGCATCGCCAACATGTGGCTTGCCGTGTTCGGCGACGTAGGCGTGGCGATTATCGCCATCCTGAATGCCATGCGCGCGATGGGTGTCAAGAACCTGTAGCACTCGTGGTCCCTCCGGCCGGGGCCGGGCTTGGTTTTGAAAACGTCCTCGCGCATGAGGCCCGTCTTTCCTGCTCCTGCGGAGCAACGGAAAGGCGGGCCTCGCGCTGCGGAGTGTTTTCAAAACCAAGCCCGACCCCGGCCTACGGTGACGTTGCTGGTGGTTCTTGGGCATCGCTTGCTGGCAGGGTTCCTTTGCTGAAATGGACTTGGCCGAAAGGGCCGCTGGTCCCAGTCGCTGGTTCGCGCTTTGCGTGAACTCCGCGCTACTGTGGGACAGTTAGGCTTCTGTTGTTGGACCCGCTACATCTTCCCGTCCCAGCATCGCCCTCAGCTTCTCGAAGCTTTCCTCGCTTAGGCAGTGCTCCATGTGGCAGCCCTCTTGCGACGCGACCTCAGCCGAAACACCCGCATCCTCCAGCAGCCCCACGAAAAAGCAGTGACGCTCCCACATTTGACGAGCGACCTCCAGACCACGCTCCGTCAGATGAACATCTCGCTTGCCCATTTCGACGTAGCCGTTGTTCTCCAACGTCGCCATAGCTTTTGAAACGCTTGCCTTAGTTACGCCAAGGTACTCTGCAACATCAATCGAGCGCACGATGCCCTGACGTTGCGACAGAACGTAGATCGATTCGAGATAGTCTTCTCCGGATTCACGTAGGGCCATGGGCCGCCTTTCGCAATGATTGCTAGTTAGCCTTTGGATACTTTCCACGGCTAACTTTACCGCAAAAGTTGCCCATGTCTTACTACTTTGCCTAAAAGTTAGCCGCGTTTCACAAAACGTGCGGGACGAAAACAAAATGGGGACGCCCCGCAAGGAATGTCCCCAGGTGCCAGGTGCCGGCCCGCAGCTACACGAGTCCAAAGTGCTTCGCAGCGTTGTAGATGCCGTCGTCGTCCACGGCAGTCGTCACATAGGTCGCTGCAGCTTTCACCGTGTCCTGCGCGTTGCCCATGGCCACACTTGTGCCCACGGCCGAGAACATCGACAGGTCGTTCTCGCCGTCGCCAAAGGCAATCGCCTCGCTCGCGTCGATACCAAGCCGCTCGAGCGTCGCCGCCACGCCCAGGTCCTTGCCGCCGTTAGCGGGAATAATGTCGCAGAACAGGTCGCACCAGCGCGTGGTGAGCGAATGCGACACGGCGTCGGTCACGATATGTTCGTCGGCCGGGTCCACAAAGGCGCAGAACTGGTAGACCGGTGCGTCAAAGGCGTGCTCAAACGGCTCCTCGTGGTAGACGATTCCCGCGTTGCTGCCAGCCGTCACCACGCGCTCGGACAGGCGGTTCACAAACGAGTTCTCGCCCTGCATGCACAGCGAGTCGTAGCGCCCCTGCGCCACCTGGTCCACAATCACCGCGACGTCGTCCGGATCGATCGGACAGCTGCGGTAAACCCCCTCGGCATCAAAGCAGTGCTGACCCGAGAGCGTAATGTACGCATCCCAACCCAGGTCGAACAGCCAGTCCGGTATCTGGTAGGTCGGGCGACCCGTGGCGATCACGCACGCAATCCCCTGCTCGTGAAAGCTATCGAGCACCTGCTGCGCCGACGCCGGAATCCGGTGCGTCTTAAAGCTCAGCAGCGTGCCGTCGATATCGAAAAATGCGGCCTTGATCATCCTCGTCTACTCCTCGCCCTCGAGCTTTTCGCTCGCCTCGAGCCACGCCATCTCCAGCTCGTCCATGGCGGCGTGAGCCTCGTCGATCTTTGCCTGCTGCTCGCCGAGCGCCGTGTAGTTGGTGGGA
>CABUSE010000072.1 GCA_902494135.1 uncultured Collinsella sp.
CAAAGCCCACAAGCGCCATTAAAATCGAGGTATGGACGGCGCGTTTGACCATGTTCTGATCGTTGCGGCCGATAGCGTTGGCGATGACCACGTTGGAGCCAAGCGACATGCCAATAAACAGGTTGAGCATAAGACTGGTAAGCAGAACATTGGAGCCGACCGCCGCCATGGCGAGGGTTCCCTGGTCGCCCGAGAAGTTACCGATGATGACGGTGGCGATGAGGTTCGACAGCTGCTCCAAGATGCTCGTGGCGGCCACGGGGAAGGCGAACAGGGGAATAGTGCGCCACAGCGATCCGGTGGTCATGTCAATGTGCTTAGATGCGGTATCAGCCATACGCTCTCAATCTCTAACATGCTCTTTCGTGCTTATTTGCGCAGACGATGATACTCCTAATGCAACCAGTCGGCACTTAGGGACGTTCCTTTTCTGTCGGCAGCTGGGGACACTCCTTGTCTCTTCTATGACTAGGTAGGGAAGGCGTGCGACAATGGTGGGCGTTGTGTTGTTCGCGCTAAGGAGTTGCCATGTTGTTGTGTCCTGTTTGCCATGAACCGTTGGTGGATGACGAACGCGGTGCTGCATGCGCGGGCGGACACCGGTTTGACCGTGCGCGCGAGGGCTATTTATATCTGCTGCGCTCGTCCAAGAGCGGCGACTCCATGGGCGATCCCAAGTCGCAGGCGCGCAGCCGTCGTGACTTTCTGAACCGCGGTTACTATGCACCGTTGCGCGATGCGATGGTCGAGCTGGTGCGCGAGCAGGTGTCTGGACGTGCCGCGTCTGCGAACGGCCCCATGACCTTGCTCGATATTTGCTGTGGCGAGGGCTATTACACCAGCGCCATGGGCGCGGTGCCGGGCGTGGATGCTTACGGTTTCGACCTGGGCAAAGAGATGGTGCGCCTTGCCGCCAAGCGCGGCGATGCGACCTACTTCGTGGCCAACATGAAGGACATCCCCGTGGCCGATGGCGCCTTCGATATGGTGACCGAGCTCTTCGCTCCCTTTAACGAGCGTGAGTTTGCCCGCGTGCTGGCGCCAGAGGGCTCGCTCTATACCGTGGTGCCGGGTGCCCGTCATCTCTTTGGGCTTAAAGAGGTGCTCTACGACACACCGTACCTTAACGATGAGAAGCTGCCGCAGACTACCGAGCTTGAGTTAATCGGAACGCAGCGGGTGTCTGCGAACATTACGCTCCAGACCCAGGCCGACATCGAGGCGGTGTTCCAGATGACGCCGTACTACTACCGCACGCGCCCCGCCGACAAAGAGCGCCTGGCAAATCTGGACACCCTTCAAACCGCCATCGACTTCATCATCGCCGAGTACCGCCACAGCTAACAACCTGCCAAAAAGGGACAGGTTAATTTCGGTAGGTTTTATCTGGCAAACGTAAAGGGCCGACCGCGGAGATGCGCGATCGGCCCTTATTTGTTGCTTGGCTGCAGAGGTTATGAGAAGCGAGCGCTTACAGGCGGTCCTTGTTCTCGGCCTTAACGGCGTGTGCCTGCTGAACAAAGAACAGGTCGTACACCACGATGACAAAGGCGACGATATTGACGGAGCTGCCGCCGAGCGCGGGAAGCGTGAGCGCGGCCTGGACGAGCGTGGCGATTGCGGCGACGATGCCGAGCTTAAACGCGCCATCCACCTGCGAAGGCTTGTTGGCGCCCTTGATGCCCGCAACGCCCGCGGCGAGATCGATGAGGCCCTTGGCGACCAGCACGACCGCGGCGAGTATGGCATTCGACCCGTACGTGGAATCGAGGTTGCCGGTCGCGATGCCGGCGATTCCAATGACGAGACTGGCGATGCCCAGAACAAAATAAATCAGGGCAAGGATTTTGAGTGTCTTGCGAGCGGCGCTCATAGCTGGTCCTTTCGATGCGGGCGCGGAGAATCTGTCGCACCCAGGTTGCGGCACATATCGTGAAGCACATTGTAGTTCAACGGGACGATGCATGCGTTTGAAAGCGTCTCTTGCCTGCACGGTCCAACCTTTCAAAAAGGAAAGCTGGGCGTAAGCCAAATCGATGGCAGCGTATGCGCGGCGCTGCGATGATGGGGCCATGGTAAGAGCTGGACCGAAGGAGGAGCCATGATGTACGGAGTCAAGCAAGTGGGTGAGCCGCGGTCGTTGGGAAGGCGCATGGGTGATTCTGTGATCGCTGTCGTGTGCACGGGATTGATGGCGGTGCTTTGTATTGCGATGCTGTGGGCCATGTCGCATGTGGGACAATAGCGGACGGTTGGGTGCTGGCATAAACGGCGCCCACGTATTCGTTTTGCTTGTTAAGGAGTACCCATGGGCGTCGTCGATCCCTTTTCTGTTGCTCGGGCCGCGGGGCTTGAGCTGACCGGGAAGTCCGAGGGCCTCACGCTCACCGACGGCACGATGGAGCTGCGCGCCGATTTTGGCCGCATGCTTCCACGACTCAAGCAGGGCCGTTTGCAGCAAGAGCTACTGGTGAAGGCTGCGCGCACAAAAGGCATCGAGCAACCATGGGCGATTGATGCCACGGCGGGCTTTGGCGAGGATTCGCTGCTGTTGGCGGCTGCGGGCTTTACCGTCGATCTGTATGAACAGGATTGCGTGATCGCGGCGCTTCTCAAGGATGCTTTGGATCGCGCGGCAGATGATCCGGCGCTTGCGGCTGCCGTGGCTCGCATGCGCCTTCATGCGGGCGAGGACAGCATTGCCGGCCTTCGCCATACAGCTGAGTTGATCGGGCGGGGCGAGCTCGCCGCCCCCGACGCGGTGTACCTGGACCCCATGTTTCCCGAGCGTACCAAAAGTGCGGCGGTCAAAAAGAAGTTCCAGCTCCTACATCATCTGGAGCAGCCATGCGCCGACGAGGAATTGCTGGTCGAGGCGGCGCTTGCGGTGCACCCGCGCAAGGTCGTTATCAAACGGCCGGTGAAGGGGCCACTGCTCGCCGGCGTTAAGCCGAGCTATCAACTTGCGGGCAAGGCCGTTCGCTACGATGTGTTGGTGCCGCCGCGCCCGTAGCTTGCGTGCGATGGCTGGCGCTCCGTCAATGCCGTGCCGATGCGGCGCCTATTTCCAAGGGTGCGATGTCAGGTGCCATCCACCGCAGTATTCGCATTTGTAGCAGGTCAAACCGCGCCGCCCGCGGTTTTCGCAGTCGGCCATAACGGCCTCGGCCTCGGCGCGCGTGTCGTAACGGTTTTTGCGTTCACACGACTTGTAGCGCCAGACCTCATCGCGCTCGGCGTTCAGGGCGTCGCGGCGCTCGTCTTCGCGCGCAAACAGGTCGCTCATATCGCCGCCCGTGGCAGCGCCCAAAAACTCGCTTTTGGCTTTTGACCAAGCGGCTCGCTTTTTGCTCCCCATCTGCTTCGTGCCCCTCTCCAAACGCTGGTATCATTGCTCAATCAAAGTGATACCAATAAACGTGAGGTCGCCGCGTGATGATCAGAAAAACCCTCGATACCGACATTCCCGCCGTCATGGCTATCTATGACGCGGCCCGCGACTTTATGCGCGCGCATGGCAACGCCACGCAGTGGCCCGAGGGCACGCCTTCGGCCGAGCAACTGGCTGCCGATATCGCCGCCGGTGGCAGCTATGTGTGCGAAGTCGACGGCCGCGTGGTGGCGACGTTTGCCTTTTTACCGGGCCCGGACGAGTGCTATGGCGTAATTGAGGACGGGCGATGGCGCAGCGACACTCCGTACGCCGTGCTGCACCGTGTGGCGTCCGACGGCACCACGCATGGCGTTGCGGCCGCGATGTTTGCCTTTGCCAAGGAACGTATCGACCATCTGCGTATCGACACGCACCAAGACAACCTACCTATGCAGGGTGCGAGTATTAAGGCGGGGTTCGAGCGCGCCGGCGTCGTGCATGTGTCGGACGGCACGCCGCGTGTTGCGTTTGACTGGCTGCGCGAGGCATAAGAGCAAGGGCTCGTGTCAGCAATGCGTGCGAACGAAAATGGCCCCGGGCGGGGCCGTTTTTGGTTGCTGCGCTGTTTTGCAAGATGGTAGACGCTGCGCGCTATCGGCTTTAAGGCCCTACACCCGGGGCAACTCGCTTCCGCAGTGGCAGCACTTGGTCGCGCCTTCGTGCACCTCTTCCAGACAATACGGGCAGACGGGCGCCGGTGCGGCTTCCTCGGCGGTGGTACCGGCGAGCCTGTCGCCAATCTCCTGCGCCTTGTTGAAAGCCTTGACGATGGCAAAGACAATCGCCGCCACAATCAAAAAGTTGATGCACGCGCCGATAAAGGCGCCAAAGTCGATATTGGTGCCCGGCACCACCAACCCCGAGATCTCGGTGGCGCTACCGCCGGCAATCACGGAGATAAGCGGGTTGATGATGTTATCGGTAAGCGAGGTCACGATATCGGTGAATGCGCCGCCGATAATCACGCCGACGGCCATGTCTATCACGTTGCCGCGATTAATGAATTCCTTGAACTCGTTGAGCAATGCCTTCATGGTGGCTCCTCGCAGTTGTGGGGCTCGCGTTGTTACTGCCCCAGATGGGCCCGGGCAGAAAAAAAGGGGAGGTGCCGGCTTTCGCAAGGCGCGAACCTACGAAAATCGCCGCGCGGCAACGCGGGGCGATGAGCTTGGTCGGGGGATAGGGCCCGCTTCGCCCGCCGGCCCGTAAATTGTATCATCCAGTGTGGAGCGTGAACGCCCGTTGCCGCGTGCGATGGGCTTGTAATTAGAGGAGAGCCATGTCGAAGCAAGTGGTCGTTGGAATCTTGGCGCATGTCGATGCCGGCAAGACTACGCTGGCCGAGGCCATGCTGTTCAACGCTGGTCGCATTCGCAAGCGCGGCCGCGTGGACGATGGCGATTCGCATCTGGACACGAACGAGATCGAGCGCGAGCGCGGCATCACGATCTTCTCGTCGCAGGCCGTGCTCAACCACGGTGATACCCATGTCATGCTCGTGGATGCACCAGGGCATGTCGATTTTTCTGCCGAGGCGGAGCGCACATTGCGCGCACTCGACTACGCGATTTTGGTTGTGGGCGCCAACGACGGCGTGCAGGGGCACACCGAAACCCTGTGGCGCCTGCTTGCGCGCTATGACATCCCGACGTTCATCTATATCAACAAAATCGATTTGGAGAATCCCGGCCGCGATGTTTTGCTGGCACAACTTGGGCAACGTCTTTCCGAAGGTTGCCTGGATGCCAACGAACTGTTGGCGGGCGGCGCCGTTCAGGAGGACGCTGCTGCGTTGGACGAGGCGGCGCTCGAGGAGTTTCTTGAGGCGGGCGAACTTCCTGTTGCAACGCTGTCACGCATGGTTGCCGAGCGCAAGCTCTTTCCCTGCTTTGCCGGCTCGGCGCTCAAGGACCAAGGCGTGGACGAGCTGCTGGACGGCATATGCGCGCTGATGCGTGAACGGGCATGGCTTCCGGAGTTTGCCGCGCGCGTCTATCGTGTCAGCCGCGGGGATCGTGGCGAGCGCTTGGCTTGGGTTAAAGTGACCGGCGGCACGCTGCGTGCCAAGCAGATGATTGACGGACGTTCCGGCGCCGAGGCATGGGAGCAAAAGGTCGATCAGGTACGCATCTATAACGGCGAAAAGTATGAGCTTGCCCAAGAAGTTGCTGCTGGCGGTATTTGTGCCGTGACGGGTCTTGCGCACGTTCGCCCAGGGGACGCCCTGGGCGCAGAACCCGCGTGCGATGTGCCCGTCATTGCGCCAGTTCTCACCTATACGGTGCTTCCGGGCGAACACGACGTTCATACGGTGCTCAAAGCGTTGACTGAGCTGGCGGATGAAGATCCCATGCTCGGCGTAAGCTGGAACACTCATCTTGAGCAGATTCATTTGCAGCTGATGGGCGCCGTGCAACTCGAGGTCGTGCAGCGGGTGTTGGCCGATCGCTTTGGCCTTTCGGTTGCGTTTGAGTCTGGCGGCGTTCTCTATAAGGAGACTATTTCGCAGCCGGTCGAGGGCGTGGGCCACTTTGAGCCGCTGCGCCACTATGCCGAGGTACATCTGCGCTTGGAGCCGTTGTCGGCGGGCTCGGGCATGCAGTTTGGCACCGTGACCTCGACCGACGAGCTCGATCTTAACTGGCAGCGTTTGGCGCTCACCAACGCTATGGAGCGCGATCACCTGGGCGTGCTGACCGGCTCGCCCATCACCGATGTGCGCATTACGCTCACGGGCGGCCGTGCGCATGCCAAGCACACCGAGGGCGGCGATTTTCGCCAGGCCACGTATCGCGCGATTCGCCAGGGGCTCATGCAGGCACGTGAGGCTGGCGCGGCGGTGCTGTTGGAGCCGTGGTACCGCTTTGAGCTCGAGGTGCCGGGGGAGTGCGTGGGCCGGGCGCTCTCGGATGCCACGCGCATGGGTGCCGAGTACGAGCCGCCGACGATGACGGGCGACCGGGCGAAGCTTGTGGGTCGCGTGCCGGCATCCGAGGTGCAGGATTACGCGCTGGAGGTGGCTGCCTACACGAGCGGTCGCGGTCATCTGTACCTGGAGTTCGCCGGCTATGCGGCTTGCCATGATGCCGAGCACGTCATCGAGACGGCCGCCTATGAGCCCGAGGCCGATCTGCCCAACACGCCCGACTCAGTCTTTTGCTCTCACGGTGCCGGTTACACGGTCAAATGGTACGACGTACCCGCCGCGGCGCACGTAAAGGTCGACCCCGCCACCTTCCGCCCTTGGCGAGCGGCAGACGCAGAGTTTTTCGGCCACATGTGACAAAGGGACACCCCCTTTGTCACACGCTATTGGTATAACTCGGTATAAGTTGGTATAACTATTAACAGCGTCTGCCAATCCGAGGAGGCCGAGATGAATCCAAATCCCTTTAAGCCCACGGCTGGCAAGCGGCCTCCG
>CABUSE010000073.1 GCA_902494135.1 uncultured Collinsella sp.
ATCAAGCAGACCGCCTTTAAGATCACCCGTGCCGGCGAGCTCATGAGCCGCGAGGCCGCCCATCGTCTGGGTGTCGAGAAGGGCATTGTCGATCTGTCGCTGGCACCTACGCCCGCCGTCGGCGACTCCGTCGCGCGCATCCTCGAGATCATCGGCGTGGGCACCTGTGGTGGCCCGGGCACGACCTGCGCGCTCGCCATGCTCAACGATGCCGTCAAGAAGGGCGGCGTCATGGCCAGCTCCAGCGTGGGCGGTCTCTCCGGTGCCTTTATCCCCGTGTCCGAGGATGCTGGCATGATCGCCGCCGTCGAGGCCGGTGCACTTTCGCTCGAGAAGCTCGAGGCCATGACCTGCGTGTGCTCCGTCGGCCTGGACATGATCGCCATCCCCGGCGACACCCCGGTCGAGACCATCGCCGGCATCATCGCCGACGAGATGGCCATCGGCGTCATCAACAATAAGACCACGGCCGTGCGCGTGATTCCTGCTATCGGCAAGGGCGTGGGCGACTGCGTTGAGTACGGCGGCCTGTTTGGCCGTGCGCCCATCATGCCGGTGAACCCCAACGCCGGCACCGTGCTTGCCCACCGCGGTGGACGCTTCCCGGCGCCGCTGAACTCGCTCAAGAACTAGCAAGGAGTTACGAGGCGAGGAGCCCCGGGGAGGGCAAATATATAAGGTCGCCTGCTCGGACAGTCCTGACTCGCACGGAGAGCACATTAAGTGCTCTCCGGCTCGTGCGGAACTCGCGATCGACCTTATATATTTGCCCTCCCCGGGGCTCCCGCACATCTCAACCTTGGCTGGGTTCTATCCCGGTTGCAGTTGCTTCGCTCCTGCACCACTTGGCTGGTGCGGCGGTTTGGCGTTGGATCGGTTCTTTTTCTGATATATGCTGGTTGCGACTCTTCTTTTGGGAGGAGTCGCTTTTTTGTTGCTAGGAGGTTAGCCCGTGGTTGATGGGAATGCTCGTTCTGAGCTTCTTTCTGCGGATTGGAATGGCGAATGGATGCGCCTGCAAGCTGGTCGGCAGCGGGCTGATGATTCTTTTGAGTGGGATAAGCGGGCTCGGCATTTTCGGCCATTGGAGACTGCCCCGTATGCCCGGGACTTTATGAAGCTGTTGGCGCTTGAGCCTGGTGAGTCGGTGCTTGATATGGGATGTGGGGCTGGGTCGATTGCTATCCCGCTTGCTCAGGCTGGGCATTCCGTGATTGCTGCCGACTTCTCTCCTGCCATGTTGGGCACCCTTGATGCTGGCATTGAGTACTATGGGCTCGAGGACCTTATTACGCCGCTTGAGCTTGCTTGGGATGATGATTGGGATTTGGTTGGGCCGGTTGCCAAGGCTGTTGATGTTGCCTTTGCGAGTCGCTCGGTTACCACGAACGACCTGAAGGGAGCACTTGCCAAGCTTGACCGTACGGCTCGTCGGCGTTGTGCTGTCACGATGGTCGCCAACTCGAGTCCGCGTTATGACCTGCAGCTGATGAACGCCATCGGCGCCTCGGTTACCTGTAGCAATGGTTTTGTGTACGCCTTTAATATTCTCATTCAGATGGGTGCCCTGCCGCAGGTTACGTACTTTGAATCGCCTCGTCGCGACACCTTCGATAGCCTCGAGGCAGGCGTGACGGACTTCTCCCGTATGCTCGAACATGGCAACGAGGATAAAATCGACCGTCTGCGCGACTACATCGCCCGGCACATGATCGAGAATCCCCATGCCGGCGAGCCGGGGTCCAAGGGCGTGCCGCAGGGGCGCTATATGCTCGACCATATCCGTAAGGTCCGCTGGGCGTTTATTGCATGGGAGCCGGTCTCTGCGCCCAGCTCATAGCCTGTTCGCAGCCCACGCCGCCCACTCACTCGGCATCCGCATTCTTTTTGAACTGGGCAAACGCGCTCCACACCGCGCCGTTCCTGCGCTATCGTGGGACAGCTCACGTAGATTAAGGCCCCATCGTGGGGCGCCCCATACATAGAAAGCGAGAACCCATGGCACTGACAGGAGCCCAGGTCAAGCAGCTTCGCAGCATGGCCCATCACCTCAACCCCGCCATCATTATCGGTAAGTCCGATGTCAACGAGGGCACCGTCGAGCAGACGGTCGCCTACCTGGAGAAGCACGAGCTCGTTAAGTGCTCCGTGCTCGATGGCTCCAGTCTTTCCGCCCGCGAGGCCGCCGAAGAGCTCGCTGAGCGCTGCCACGCCGAGGTCGTCCAGGTCATCGGCCGCAAGTTCTCGCTGTATCGCGAGTCCTCGCGCAAGGACATCGAGAAGATCAAGCTCGTCTAAGAGCCAATGGTCCGGCGAGCCAACACGTAGCAAGCTTACGGGTGCCCAAGTACTTCGGGCGCCCGTTTTTTTATCGCTCGACCAGCACGCGATTGAGCCGTCCCTCCACCAAGCGCTCGTATAGACGCCGCGTCTCGGGCTCGGGCACGCCATTGACCTGCTCCCTCAGATGGTGCATATGCCCGCTGTATAGCTCGACGATATCGCGCCGCCGCCCCGCCGCACTGTAGACGCGCATGGCGCAGCGCACCATATCCTCGCGCGCCGTTTCCTGCCGAAGCCCCGACTCCGCCAGCCAAATCGCCGACTGCAGATCGTTTTCTTCTAGAGCGGCATTGGCCCCCTTAATCATGCAATCGATGTACTTTGACTGCATAATGCGTCGCATACGCAAAAAGTAGGTGGGATTACAGCCATTGGGAACATACAGCGGTCCGGCATAAAGCTGCTCAATCTTAAGGCACAGTTCAACTAAATGGGGCCCGCGCGCACCCGTGCGATTTCCCAAAACCTCGCGGCTTATCTGGTCAAACAGCCGTACATCGGTCTTGACGTAGTCGCCGTTGAGTCCAATGCATTCATTTTGGATGAGCACACACGACTTGCCATCCGGCGTCGGTCCCAAAGCCGACCGCAAGCGCGATATCGTCGAGTACAGGTTGTTGCGGGCGCTATTGAACTCGGCATGGGGCCACAGCTCCATGGCCAGCGTCTCACGATCGACGAGCGCATCCATGCCCAGCGCAAGCCGCTCGGCAAGTGTCGCCGCCTTCTTGCGCCGCCACATTTTGTCCGTGATGGGAAACCCGTCGCGCTCGGCGCGAAACGCACCAAACATGCGAATCTCGATATGGTCGATGGTATCAACGGCTTCAACCTCGCCGGCCTGGAACAGGCGCTCGCCCTCCCCTTCCAGATCATCGCGCAGCGAGTACCGCGATAGCTCGCGCACGGGAAGCTTCTTGCGTATCCTGGCCGCCGGCTCGCCCAGACAATGCATGGCAAGGCGCGCAAAGAGCCGATACGATGGCTCTAGAATCCCCGCGCGATTCATGGACATCCAGGCCGCAAGGTCGCTGTCTCGGCCCGCACAGGCCAAATGCAGCGCCACCATCCAGGCTTCTGCGCCACCAACCTGCGTCTGGCTTATATCGAGTAGCTCCGCTTCCTCGCGAACCGAAACCATTGAGGTGTTACGCAGATATGCCGCACGCTCCAGCAGCAATGCGTTATCGCGCATGTACGCAATCGACTCCTCGGCAAGTTTGAGCACTTGGACCGCACGGAACTTTGCATTAACCGGCCGTCCCTCTGCCAGCGACTGCCAGCCTTCTAGCAACAGGCCAAACAGCTGAATCTGGTTGTCGCGCATGCGCACGGCAAAACGATCGAGCTCGTTGAACGCCGCATCGTCGGTTACCGGCAAGCCGGAAAGGAGCCGCCGTGCCGCCAACACCATGCGCACCCAGATAGCCATCGCCTTAAGTCCACGTACGTCGAGCGCCTCCCGCACCACCGTCATTTCGTCGTCGCGCTCGTCGGTTCCCGCAAACGACCCGTCAAAGAGCTCCACCAGCATGCTATCGGCCCGTATAACAATCCCCGCGATGTCGAGCTCGCAGTCGTAGGCCTTGCTCGTTTTGAGCTGCTGTAGGACGCCGCCGTCATCTCCCCGCTCGGTCAGGCATCGCTTGACCTCGATATGCGCAGACAGCATATCGAGTGCGGTATGGGATGTCTCGATTTCTGGCACGGCCAGGTTCGCAGGAAGCCCAAGCCCGTTGTCCCCATAGCAAACAGCCGTCAGTGTCTGGGCCACCCTCCATGAAACAGGATCTATTTCGCAGACCGCCCGTTCGCCCCCGCGCTCGATAACCGATGCCATATAGCGAGCGAGCTTTGTATTGGACACGCTGACCGCTGCCAGATATACGCCAAGCGCCTCGGCAGGCGTTGGCTCTGGAGCCGGATCGTCAGCATCGATCGTGCCCAGCGCTGCTCGGCAGATATCGGCCCCGTGCCCCGTCAGAGCAAGATCGACCCCATACTGCCCAGCAAGTTCAAGGACCGCTTCACGGTCCAAAAAGGCGTTCGCCAGGTCCATCGCCGCATCGCATCGGCCCGCCTTAAGCAAAATCCGGGCCGCCCTCGGAACAAGTTCGGGGCGAACCTCGGCCACCAACTTACGCAAACGCAGGCGTCCGTTATCCTCCGTGCCCAGACACGTAAAACTCCGCTCGGCGGGATCCAAGCCAAAGATCGGGTAGTCGCGTACAAAGTAGGACTGGTCGACCATCGACAGCCTCACCCCACAAGCCTCGAGTTCTGCGATATTGCCCTCGCCCATCAAAACCATGAGGCATGCCACGCAAAACAGCGCATTATTGTCGAGCGAAGCCAGATCGACAAGTGCCGCGCCATATACGTTGACAATCTCGTTTTCGAGCAGACCGGCTACGTCACCTTGGCCATACGGACCCGTCTGCAATGCCGAAACGAGCTCGGGCACGCCCTGCGTGAGCTGATAAAAGTCGAGCGATGTGCTGATCGAAAACGCCGATGCCCACGCCGAATACTCATAGGCATGCACCTTGAGCATCTGCGCATTGATCTTAACCGAATCGCCCAGCCCATGAATCAGCTGACGATTTGAAGGACGGCAGGAGATAAAGACCCCTACCCCCATAGCGCGCAGGCCGCGAATCCTGTCGATGAGGTCTTCGGTATCGTGCTGATCGAGGTTTGGCACATTATCAATCGCGATAAGGGAGTGCGGTTTGTCTTTGAGTTCTTCGGTAACCACCTCGAGCTGCATAAACACCTCGCGCCCAATGGCGCGATCGGCCTCGATAATCCGCACGGGGCCTCGCGTCGGGTCGCATTTAACCTCATGGGTGTACTGCAGCAGCACCGAGGTCTTCCCAAACCCGTCGGGCGCATAAAGAACCACAATGCCGGCCTTTCGGCCCTTGGCGATAAGCTCATTCATCAAGCGTTCGCGTCGCACCATATAGCCTCCGCCCAGCGGCATCAGCTCGAGGTCGTCCATACTGCTCAAATCGTTTACCATGCCCGCTCCTCAACTCGACCGTATGGACACTGTAGCCGCAAGACCATACAAGCCGCGCTATGAATAGAGCGACCTTGTGTTTTAGGTTGTCTTTTGGTACGCAAGCGGCAAGTTTTTGTACAGCGAGGGCCGATTGTTATTAATCCCCCGACTAATCGGTCTTTAAGCAGGTAAATGAGCTTGTCAGCTTGTCCCATCTAAGCGGCAGTGTAACGCAGATGAACAAGGTTCAGCCATGTCATTCAACTCGCCTAGCACCCGCTACCGTCTACGACCTTCTAGTGGCATTTTTGCATAGAATCTGGTATAGAATGAATCAAGCTGTTGGACATCCGGCATTCGTCAAGCTTGCGGCAAGATTTTGGTCAAGTGGGCGGAAAAGGATAGCAAAAAGGCCCCTGCAAAGCGGAGGCCTTAGGCAAGGCTATGTCGAGCTGCAGGATTCGCGCTACTCGCAGAGCGAAAGGGCGGCCTCGTCGGCAACGACAACGCAGTTGGTGTGCAGTTGCAGGATCGAGGCAGGGCACTCGGGGGTAACCGGACCATAGCACATGTCATGCACGGCCTGTGCCTTGGCCTCGCCGTTGGCGACGACCAGGATCATGCGGGCATACATGATGGTCTGGGTACCCATGGTGTAGGCCTGACGGGGCACGTCGTCGATGCTGTCGAACAGGCGGCTGTTGGCCTGAATGGTGCTCTCGGTGAGGTCGACGCAGTGCGTACCCTTGGAGAAGTGGTCATCGGGCTCGTTGAAGCCAATGTGACCGTTGTTACCGATGCCGAGCAGCTGCAGATCAGGGTAACCGGCAGCAGCGACGATCTCGTCGTACTCAGAGCAGGCAGCGGCGGCGTCGGGATTGGAGCCATCGGGCACATGCGTGTTGTTCAGGTCGATGTTAATGTGATCGAAGAAGTTCTCACGCATAAAGTAGTGGTAGCTCTGGGGATCGTCGTGCGAAAGGCCACGATACTCGTCGAGGTTGTAGGTGCTGACCTCGGCAAAGTCGACGTCACCCTTCTCGTACCAAGCGGCGAGCTGCTTGTAGGCGCCAATCGGAGTGGAGCCGGTGGCAAGACCCAGCACGCAATCGGGCTTGAGGATAACCTGGGCCGAGATGATATTGGCGGCCTTGCGGCTCATATCCTCGTAGTCTTTAGCTTTAATGATCTTCATTACGCGTCCTTTCTCGTACAAGAGAGGCAAGGCTCCCCTTACAAGCACTTGCCCGCGGCCCGCGTCGGCCGCAACCAACGTGTGCGGCCACCAGGGCGAGGTCGCGTAATGTATGTGTCTCGTGTCTAGCCGCGTCGAGGCCCCTGCCCGTCCACGGTGACCCAAAGCTGTTTAGCTTCGGACGTTTCTCATATTGCCACGGAGGGCGCCCTCTTTCAAGGG
>CABUSE010000074.1 GCA_902494135.1 uncultured Collinsella sp.
CGATACATCGACGACGGCCGAGCTCATCGTGGCCTCGACAAGCGTTCCATGGAGCTGGGAGATCATCAGTATCCGGTTCCTCTCTGTTGATAGAACTCGCCGCCGGTAAGCGCCCGGGTACGGCTAAGGTTAACGTGACAGATGGCGCAAGCCAGGGCATCGGCGGCATGGTCTGGGTGTGGGTCGTGATCAAGCTGAGTGAGCGTGCGCACCATGTAGGCAACCTGCCGCTTGTCTGCGGCACCCGTGCCCACCACGGCCTGCTTAATCTGCATGGGCGTGTATTCGCCAATCTCGAGCGCGCACTCCGAAAGCGCCACGAGCGCGGCACCGCGGGCATGCGCCGTGGGGATGGCCGAGCGGACGTTAGCGCCAAAGTAAATGCTCTCGATAGCCGCGGTATCGGGACGGTAGCGTTCGACGACGCCCTTGAGGTCGTGGGCGATATGCGACAGGCGCACCGCGAGCGGGCTGCCCGCACTGGTCTCGATACAACCGTAGGCACGGCAGCGAACCTCGCCACGTCGTTCCTCGATAATCCCCCAGCCCGTATGGGCCAAACCGGGGTCGATACCCAAAATGACCAAGCCGACCTCCCCTCGTCTTTTGCCAAGCGTAAGGCAAGGCCCCGCGCATCATTCACGAACGTCTGTTCTAGAATAACACAACGCCAGCCCCATACGTCAGCCGAGATTGAATTGTAGGTTGAGCATACGCAAGCGAGCGCCCGCCAGAGCGAGCAAGGTGCCTTGAAAGAGGAGGGCATTGACCTGGCGGTCATGCCCGACGATTGAAAGGCAGATTGCCGCTCTGGCGGGCGCGCAGCGACCTAGTTTTGAGAGAAGAATGGGAATTGCCTCGGATCCACCGGCGGATGCGGCATCGGCGTGCCCTGGGGCCCACCCTGCGGTCCGCCCTGGCCGCCCATCATCTTGTCGATGGCGTCCTGAACCTCGCCCTCAAACCGCTTCATGCCCTCATGCAGACGACGCTGACCGTCTTCGGAGCGCAGCTCTTCCATCTGCTCGGGCGAAATACCCAGCAGCTCGCCCAATATGCCCATCATCTCGCCGCGCATACGGTCACTCGTGTCGTCGTCGGCAAAGCGGCGCACCTCGGCGCGTGCCAGCGAATCAACTGTCATGCGCTCCTTACCGTTGAGCCCCAGATCGGACCACGCAAGCATGTACGGCCAGGCGCGCTCGACAAACGAACGGGCAGAGACGATCGGCGCCGTCGGTAGCATGCGACGGGCAGCCTCGCCCTGGCGCACAAGCATCAGCAGCAGCGAGCAGGCCTCGGGCTTGCCGGCGGCCATCGGGATGTCGTCGAAAGGTCGATTGCGGTCTACGTGCGACTCAAGCGCACCATCGACCTCGCCCGGCTCAAGCCCGCCAAGCAGCTGCGCCGCACGGTCGAGCATATCGACCGGACCGGCGAGCGTCGAGAGCGCCCGCGCCAGCACACGCCCCATGCAATCCTCTACCGCGTTGAGCGTCACGAGCTCTTGGGGCACCACGGCCGAGGCGCGGTTGCGCACACGCGCCACAAACTCAAGCGTCGACAGGTACACATCGCCAAAGGGCGCGTAATCGCCCTGGTAGCCGCCGCAAAGCGCCGGCGCCGCCAGCGCGTACTCGGTTTTGGACAGCGGGCTCAGCGCCATCGCACCCAGCTCGAGCGCTGTGTCCTCCAGCATGAGGCCCAGCGTGCGCGAACGCAGGCGCTCGGCATCGCCCGCCGACACGTCGCGATCGAGCACACGCGCCGCATCCGGTGCATCGCGCTCGACGGTGCGAATGTGCAAACGCTCGGCAATGGCGCGGACGGCGGCACAGCGGGCAGCCTCGGCCTCTTCCTGCGCTGGCGTAAAGATACGGTTGCGCCCCAGCACCAGGCCAATCACATTGCGCGGGCCCAGAGCGTCGACGGCCAGCGCCGCCAGCAAAGACGACGGCAAGTCACCCTCGAGTGCCACAACAGCACGCGACGCACCGCGGGCGTGGGCGTTGTCGCGCACGGCGAGCACCAGCGCCCGCCACAGCCACTCCTCGGAACGAAACTCGGGCAGCTCGTGGTCTTCCAAGGCATCGAGCATCACGCCGCGTTGAATCTCCTGAACCAGCAGGCTCTCCTCAAAACACGGCGCTTGGGCCACCACGCGGCCGCAGTCGTCGAGTACAAACGACCCGCCGGTATACACCGACTCGTCATAGGCACCGACCGGCGCCATGCAGGCAAACCATACGCTGCGCTTGGATGCGATCTTGCGGTAGGCGCCGCTGCGAACGGCAGCAATGGCGGCAGTCTCGCGGTCGGTCATGTCAAACGCGTTGAATTGGAAATACGCAATGAGGTCAACACCGGTCGGCAGCATCTCGAGTTCGCGGTCCAAGTCAAAAATCACGGCGATGCGCACACCGTCCACGTCGAACACCGGCGGCGCCCAACGTGTGTCGTTGTTCTCGCCACGCTGCAGGGCAATGCTCGAACGCGCCGGCACCACATGACCGTCCTTGAGCATCATGTAGTCGAGCAGCGGCTGGCCCTCAAACGAAACCGCCGCGGGCACGATGCAGATCATGTCAAGCTCCTGGATACGCTCGGCGACACCAGTCAAGCCGGCAAGCATGTCGTGCTCAAAGTCGGCAGCGCCCACCAGGCTGCCCGGCATGGCGCCCATAAAGAGCGGAGCCGGAACGCACAGCACGCGCGCTCCGCGCTCGTGGGCCAGACGAGCCTGGTCCTCGATGCGGCCACAAATGCCCTCAATATCACCCAGGCGCATATCGATCTGTGCAAGCGCGAGCTTCATGGCTCAGCCCTTTCCGTCGTAAACCATCGAAATCGTAGTAAAAGCGCCGGCCGCATAATGCAGCCGGCGCTTGCATGTGCATATGCTAGCTATGATACCCCGAGCGGGGGCGCGCTCCTAGAATGTCGCAGACCACAGCCCGTGCAGGTTGCAGTAGGCATAGACGGTACCGGTCTTGGAGCCGCCCGCGAAAAACGTCGCGGGTTTCATGCCGGGCTCAAGGTAATGGACCTCTAAGCGGCCCTCGGCCTCAAGGGCGATCCACTCAATGTAGTGCTCGGGCAGGCTGGGGTGCTCGACCGAGCCAACTCGGGCGCGAATCACGTGACCGTCGCGCTCGGTCTCGACAACAGGCACGTGCTTCTCATGCGCCGCGTCCTCAGTGTTTGCGGTCAGCTCCGTGCAACCGGCAGGGGTCGCAACGTCGTCGCCAAGGGCAGCGATGAGCTTGCCGTCAGGGTCCTTAAAGAATTTCGCCATGATGTTCTCCTTTGCTGATGTGCCAATGTTCTTGATGGTTCTTATGCCCAAAGGCAGACAAACCATCCACGGCATTGCAAATGAACACATAACGAGCGGGGACGATGGGACAGCGCGGGCTATCCGCCCTGGCGGCCTCACCCGAGCGGGTTAACGCCCGTCGCCGCCGAGCAGCGCCAGAACATCCTCGCGCGTGAACAGTGCCGACGAGATACCGTCGCCGCCGAGTACGCTGTTGACCAGGTCGCGCTTGGACTCCTGCATCCGCATAATGCGTTCCTCGATCGTGTCCTTGGCGATGAGCTTGTACACGGTCACGGTATGTTGCTGGCCAATACGGTGTGCACGGTCAGTTGCTTGGTCCTGCGCCGCCACGTTCCACCACGGGTCGTAGTGGATGACCACGTCGGCAGCCGTCAGGTTAAGGCCCACGCCGCCCGCCTTGAGCGAAATCAAAAAGACCGGAACCTCGCCCTCCTGGAACTGCGCGACCATCTTGGCGCGGCTCTCCTTAGACGAAGCGCCCGTGAGCTTAAAGAAGTCGATGTCCTCCTTGGCCAAGCGCTTACCGATGATATCGAGCATACCCGTAAACTGGCTGAACAACAGGATGCGATGCCCGCCGTCGAGTGCGCCGTGCACGAGCTCCATGCACGTATCGAGTTTGGCGCTCCCCGCCTTGTAATCCTCGTAGTGCAGACGCGGGTCGCAGCAGATCTGGCGCAGCTCGGTGAGCTCGGCGAGCACCTTGAGCTTGTCTTTCTTAAACTCGGATGACTCGCGGTGCTGCACCTGTTGGGCGATGCGGTCCTGGTTGGCCAGGTAGAGCTTGCGCTGCTCGCCGGTAAGCTGCGCCATGACCGTATCCTCGATCTTCTCGGGCAGGTCGGCCACCACGTCTTCCTTGACACGGCGCAGCACAAACGGCGACACGAGCGCTTGCAGGCGGGCGGCACTGTCGCCCTCGGCATGCTCGACCGGGCTTTCGAAGCGCTTGGCAAACGACTCGCGCGTGCCAAGTAGGCCCGGCATCAAAAAGTCGAAGATGCTCCAGAGCTCGGATAGGCGGTTTTCGATGGGCGTGCCCGTCAGGGCAAAGCGCACGCCGGCCGGCAGGCGCTTGGTGGCACGCGCCACCTGGGTGAGCGGGTTTTTAATGTACTGGGCCTCATCGAGTACCACGCGGGCAAAGTCCTGCTCGACGTACTCGTCGATATCGCGCCGCATAAGGTCATACGACGTCACGACCACGTTATGCTCGGCCACGCCGGCGATTTGCACGCGACGCTGGGCCTTGGCGCCCACGATGGCGCACACATCGAGCGACGGGGCGAAGCGCTCCAGCTCGGCAGTCCAGTTGTACACGAGCGACGCAGGGCACACCACAAGCGTGGGCTTAATGTCCCCCGCTTCCACGCGCGCCAGGATATGCGCGATCATCTGCAGCGTTTTGCCCAGGCCCATGTCGTCGGCCAAGATGCCGCCAAGGCCCAGGTGTTCGAGCGAGCCGAGCCACTGGTATCCGTCGACCTGGTAGCCGCGCATCGTTGCCTTGAGCGATGCCGGCACCGTAAAGTCCATCTTGCCGAGCGTGTCCAGACGCTCGACGGTACGGCGGAACGCAGCGTCGCGATCGGCCTCGAGCGCGGGCGTGCGCGCGAGCATGCTATCGACGAACAGGGTGCTCGACGCGGGAAGCGACACGCCGTCGAGCAGGTCAACAGCATCGACCCCCAGATCCTCGGCAAGGCCAAACGCGGCTCGGGCACCCTCGTCCAAACGAATGATGTCGCCGGACGTAAGGCGCGCAAACGTCTGGTGACGCTTGTAGGAGTCGAGGTAGATGGCAAGGTCTGACGCCGAAAGGCCGCTCGCGCCCAGTTCGACGTCGAGCAGATTGCTCT
Organism: uncultured Collinsella sp.; assembly: GCA_902494135.1. Lineage (GTDB taxonomy): Bacteria > Actinomycetota > Coriobacteriia > Coriobacteriales > Coriobacteriaceae > Collinsella. The sequence goes on from CABUSE010000074.1 coordinate 5,200, forward strand.
TGACGGTCGCACGAACCGAGAGCTTGGGCGCGGGTCGCACCGAAATCTGGCGCAGACGGTCGCTGAGCATGACCTCACCCAGCTCGGACAGGGCGGACAGGCCCTCGGTCAGCAGGCAGAACAAGCTCTCGTCATCGCGCTCCTCAAACGCCAGACCGCCCTCGTAGAAATCGAAGTACAGGGCCGCCGTGTCCATAACACGAAACTCTGCCACCTCGTCGCGGGGCGGCACGCCGGGGCGTTGCTCTTCGAAGGGGCTGCCCGGAGCGCCCAGGCTAAAGAGATCTGCCGACCAGTCGCCGTAGGCAACCGTAATTTTGCAGGTCACAAGCCCATCGTCGACGCCGATCGCCATAGCAAAGCTCGGCTCGGGCGCCACGGTATCGAGCGCGGCGGGCGCGGTAAGGTCGGTATAGTCGCGCAAAATGGGCAGCGCCATACGACAGAACTCCCCCACCTGGTCGACAGCGATATGGATCGGCGTGCGACAGGGCAGTAAGCGCGATAGGAACGGCGCCGCATGCTGGGCAAACGCTACATCGGCGCGGCGCGCACGGCGGGTGTCGACCAGATAGGCAACGTCGCCCGAAGCAAAGCAGTATGCATCGGCCGGCAGGCGTAGATCGTAGCTGCCACCAGCCGCCGGCGCGATTTTGGCGGCAAGGAGCGGTGGGCGCTCAGACAGCGCCTCGTCCTCCCCTTCCGGAGGCATCTCAACCGCCACGTCATAGGTGCGATGCGTCGTCGTCCCCCGCGACCAGGCGGGCTCAAAAGAGATGGTCTGGCCGCGCAACAGGTCCAGCACATATACGATGCTATGCTCGGACAGCGGCAACTGACGCTCGGCGACAAAACCGCTGCGGGCAAAGTCGTACGACGCCGAACGCGAGCTTGTGATGTCATCGAGATAGGCAACTGTCGTCACGACAAGGTTGAGCAGCTTTGTCGACACGTCTTCGAAGGCTTCGGGCGTATGGACAAACGTGAGCTTCTTGCCGTACGAGAAGGTGCCGCCGCGCACGTAGGCATCGGCCATGCCGTCGATGTCCTTGACCACGTAGGAGACCGATCCACAGCGAATGCGAAGCTCGAGCGCCCAGCTAAAGCGCTCGGCAAACAGTGGATTGTAATACGGCACCAGCGAGGGCTCCAACACCGCCTTGGGGGCATCGGGATCCACACTGCCGGCGAGCTTGCGGCGCATGCTCGCCAGCTCATCCATGCGCGCGTCCGAAAGATCGGAGAGCGCCGCCATGAGGCTGGGACTCGTGGGGACGGGCGCCGGAAAGGGAAAGTTGGGATTGACGGCCGGCGCTTTGGGCGCGTTGCGCGCGGGCTGTTTCGGCTGCGCCGCAAACGTGCGGACCGGCGTGCGCAAACCTTCGACGGGCTCGGCGCCGCTGGCATCCAAATACGCCAGAGCCGTGGCAATAGCGTGCTTGCACATGCCGGGGTAGCGATAGGCAGCGGGGCAATCGCAGTCGTAGTCGATCACCTCGTGCTCGTCCATGTCGAGCGCCACGCGCGTCTTGTACAGGTCGCCACGCGA
>CABUSE010000075.1 GCA_902494135.1 uncultured Collinsella sp.
GGCAAAAGCCACAACCTTTAAAGGGGGAAGCATGAAACAGTACACGGTTGCTATTTTGGGCGCGACGGGAGCCGTGGGCACCCAGATGCTCGAGTGCCTTAACGAGCAGGAGTTCCCAGTTGGTAAGCTCAAGCTGCTGGCAAGTGCACGCTCCGCGGGCAAGACCGTTGAGTTCCGCGGCGAGCAGATCGTGATTGAGGAAGCTTGCCCCGAGGCCTTTGAGGGCTGCGACATCGTGCTCGGCGCTGCCGGCGACGATATCGCCAAGGAGCTGCTGCCCGAGGCCGTCAAGCGCGGTGCCGTCGTGGTCGACAACAGCCATGCCTTCCGTATGGATCCCGAGGTACCGCTGGTCGTGCCCGAGATCAATGCCGACGATATCAAGTGGCATCACGGCCTTATCGCCAATCCCAACTGCGCGACCATCATCGGCCTGGTTCCCACGTGGCCGTTGCATCAGCTCGCCGGCGTGAAGCGCATGATCGTGTCCACGTATCAGGCAGCTTCGGGCGCCGGTGCCCCCGGTATGGCCGAGCTCGAGGCTCAGCTGGCCGCCCTGGGCCGCGGCGAGGAGATTCCCGAGCCGCGCGCGTTTGCCGCCCAGCTGGCGAGTAACCTGATTCCGCAGATTGGCGGCGTCAAGGAGGAGGGCTTTACCTCCGAGGAGATGAAGCTACAAAACGAGGGCCGCAAGATTATGCATCTGCCCGAGCTGCGCGTGAACTGCACCTGTGTGCGCGTGCCCGTGCTGCGCTCGCACTCCGAGAGCATTACGCTCGAGTTCGAGCGTGACATCACGGTCGAGGAGGCCCGTGTTGCGCTGGCTTCTGCCCCGGGTGTCAAGCTGGTTGACGATATGGCTGCCGAGGATGCACACGACCGCTTCCCCATGCCGATGGACACCTCCGACCAGGACCTGATTTGGGTCGGTCGTGTGCGCCGCGACATCTCGAACCCCGAGGCTGCGCGCGGCATCACTTTCTGGTGCTGCGGTGACCAAATCCGTAAGGGCGCGGCAACCAACGCCGTCCAGATCGCTAAGCTGCTCTGCGAGTAGCGGTTGACCTGTCCGGCGGGGGCCGGGCTTAGTTTTCAGAACGTCCTCGACCATGTGTGGCGCCTTGTCCTGCTCCTTCGGAGCTGCGGACAAGGCGCCACACTGGTCTGCGGAGTGTTCTGAAAACTAAGCCCGGCCCCCGCCTGCGGTGACGCTGCTGCGAGCGGTCTGCGATGGGGCCGTTGTTGGTTGGGGCCGCTGGGCTGATGTGGGGGTGCGTGGCTGTTGCGGGCCCTGGTCCCGGCGGCGGCCTCGGCGCTTCGCGCCTGCCGCCTTTGGGGACTGTGGGGCGCGGCCGGCAGCTGCGGCGCGTTGCGCCTGCTGCCTGCGGGGACTTTGGGGTCGTGCGGCAGCTGCGGCGTTGCACGCCTGCTGCCTTGGGTGACTTTGGGGTCGATTGGGGTTGTCTGCACAATTCGCGGTATTATGGTGCGGAGTTTTGAAAGGAGCCGCTGGTGGTCACGACGACATTTGCCTCGCCTTTGGGCGAAATCTTGCTTGCCGCTGATGGCCGCGGTCTGACGGGGCTTTGGTTTGAGGGACAGGAGCACTTTGGCTCCACGCTTCTCAAAGAAGATCCCGAACATGTTGAAGGCGCCGATGCAGTTTCTGGTGCTGGCGGCATGTCGTCGGTGAGTCCGGCAAATGGTGCGGCGTCTTCGGTGCTTGAGCGTTCCTGGGCTTGGCTGAATGCTTATTTTGCGGGGCAGGAGCCTCGGTTTACGCCGCCGTTGCATATGATTGGCACGGCATTTCAGCGTGAGGTTTGGTTTGAGCTGCTCTCTATCCCGCGTGGCGAGGTCGCTACGTATGGCGAGATCGCTCAGCGCGTTGCGGCTCGACATCGTGTGCCGGGAAACGAGGCACCTGTTGTGTCTCCTCGTGCGGTGGGGGCTGCGGTCGCGCGTAATCCCATTTCGATTATTGTGCCGTGCCATCGCGTGGTTGCCGCCGACGGGTCGCTCAACGGATATGCCGGCGGGCTTGATCGCAAGGAGTGGCTGCTTCGGCTTGAGGGCGCGTACGAGGAATAACGCTCGAACACTTTGAATAACTAGGACGCCGTGAAAGAACGGGACACGCTTTCCGAATGGAGGCTCAGACGGAAACTACGTCCCGGAATTCCGTTTTAAAGCGGGACACGCTTTCCGAATGGCGTCCCAAGCGGAAACCGTGTCCCGGAATACAGCCTCAGAGTGGGGCGTCGTTTCCGGTTGAGACCACCTGCTTGGACATCTTTCTACGCCCGCTCCTGCAGGGCGTAGATCGATTTGTCCATGTTGAACAGATAAGCCACAACGCAGACGATAAAGAACGCCGGCAGATTACCGAAACCGAAGACCTCGCAGCCAATGAGGATCGGCGCGAGCAGCGTGTTGGTGGCGCCGCCAAAGACGGCGGCGTATCCCAGCGCGGCGCAAAGTTCGACGGGCATGCCGAGGATTCCGGCGAGCACGACGCCAAGGCTCGCTCCGATGGAGAACAACGGCGTCACCTCGCCACCCTGATATCCTGCGGCAAGCGTGGTAATGGTGAGTGCGAATTTGAGCGCCCAGTCCCAAGGCATGATGGCGTCCTTGCCGTCACCGTTGAGCGCTGCCGATATCAGGTTGGTACCAAGTCCGCAGTATCGCCCCTGCCACAGTGCGAACAGAATCGCTGATAGCGCGATGCCCATAACGGCGATTCGTACATAGGGGTTGGGGAGCAGTCGCGCCGCAAGGGTCTTGGCGTGGGCAAGGCACCAGGCAAAGGCGCCGCCTACCATGCCAAACGCGATACCCAGCACCGCAAGCCGTCCAAGACCGGGGAGATCAAGCGCGTATGAGGCGACAACGGCGACTTCGAACTTCTCGAGTCCCAGGGCGCCGGAGGTCATACTTGCGGCGAGCGAGGCCGTAAGCGCGGGAAACAGCGCGCGGTATTCCATGCGTCCTGCGACCAGTACTTCGATAGCAAAGACCGTGGCAGCAAGAGGCGTTCGAAAGAGCCCGGCAAAGCCAGCGGCCATACCAATGAGCAAAAACGTGTTGCCGGGGTTTCGGAAAGGTAGACGCCTGCCGATCCAGTGCGAGACGGTTGCACCAATCTGCACGGCCACGCCCTCGCGCCCCGCACTGCCGCCAAAGAGGTGCGTCCCCCACGTGCTCAACATAATGAGCGGCACCAAACGCGGGGAGATGGCGTCCTCGCGTCCGTGACCTACGTCAAATACCAGGCTCATGCCCCGATCGGTGCCTTTGCCCCAGGTGCGGTAGGAAAATACGATGGCAAAGCCCATGAGGGCGAGGAAGGGAAGGAGCAGTGTGATGTGTTCGTCGCGGAAGGCGCCGATTGCCAGAAGCACGCGTCCAAAGAGTGCGCAGATGGCGCCAACGATGATGCCGATAGGGATTCCGACGGCACCCATAAGCACGAGGCCGCTATAGGTGTTGAGCAAGCGTTTGATTCTGCTCGATACGTTGCTTTCCGACATTTTGTTTTCCGACACTTGCTCTCTTGATAGAAAAAGAGCTGGAGTTGCGCATCGTTGAGAGGCTTTCCAGCTTTAGCAAAACAAACTTATAAGATGCGACGGGCCGCGTCAAGATAATTACCGGACGGCCTAGGAGGCGGCTGGTTGGCTGGCTTAAAACCTAGCGCGTGAAATGACGCTCCACGCTATTCAGCGCGCTTGATAGGACGACGAACCACGGTCTCTAGTTTCTCCGGCGCACACTTGCGTGGATCGGAGAGATAGATTTCGTGATGTAAACGGGTATCTGAGAAGTCGGGGACATAGCCCTGCTCGGTCGTGTATTCATGCATAGCGTTTACGGTCGCCGGTTCGTTGTCGTAGGGCCCGGTGTGCATGCATTGAACGCAGAGACCCTCGTCAACTTTAAGCAGCTCGACGGTGGAAAAGTCCAGTTTCTTTTTGGTCGTGGCTTCCGCGACTGCCCAGTCAAAGTCATCTCGGGTGACGAAATCGGGCAGGCGGATGCACGAGATGAAGTTGAAATCGTCTTTGCGTACATAATCGATGTCGTCGCTCGGGGAGTTTTGCCACCAGAAACCCTCGAGCGGCGGTACCACAAAGTCGAAATAGCCCTCGATACTCCTTGAGCCTTTCTTCGACATCTTGACGGTATAGGCGATGCCGTAAAGCAGCGGCGGGGCGTTTTGATACTCGCCACCTTCGGTATTTGGGTCGCCCTTTTCGCGAACGGCTACGTAGCTCATAGGCGGGACAGTTACGATGCTCGGCTTGCTTGCAGGTTTGTAGAGCTCCTTGCATTCCTTCTTAAAGTCGAACGCCATGTTGGCCCCCTTTCTGCGTATTGGCCTGCTCAGATAGCGGAATCATATCATAGAAACGAACAGCTGTTCGAATGATTTGGCTGACAGATTGAGATGCGTGCGTTGTGTTTGGCTGTCGGTCTGACCCCGTCGATGATGTCTCTGCCTCCCCGGCGCCTCATCTATAGCTACCGTTTCCCCATATAAAACCTGCCAAAATTAACCTGTCCCTTTTTGGTAGGTGCGAAATGGGTAATACTAAAGAGTTATCCGACCAGATGGGAATTAATCGATGGCCTATATCGAATTCAAAGACGTCATCAAAGCATACGGCGAGGGTGACGCCCGCATTCATGCGCTCGACGGCGCGAGCTTTACGGTCGAGCGCGGCGAGCTCGCCATCATTCTGGGTGCTTCGGGTGCCGGCAAGACCACGGCGCTCAACATCCTGGGCGGCATGGATACGGCGACCTCCGGCACCGTGACGGTGGACGGGCGCGACGTGAGCTCCGCCAATGAGGCGCAGCTCGTGGAATACCGCCGCGCCGACGTCGGCTTTGTCTTCCAGTTCTACAATCTGGTCCCCAACTTGACGGCGCTCGAAAACGTCGAGCTCGCAGCTCAGATTTGCCCCGATTCGCTCGATGCCGAACAGACGCTTCGCCAGGTTGGCCTGGGCGAGCGCCTCGCCAACTTCCCCGCGCAGCTTTCGGGCGGCGAGCAGCAGCGCGTGTCCATTGCCCGCGCACTGGCCAAGAACCCCAAGCTGCTTTTATGCGACGAGCCCACGGGTGCACTCGACTACAAAACTGGCAAGCAGATCTTGCAGCTGCTGCAGGATACCTGTCGCAAGCAGGGCATCACGGTCATTATCATCACCCATAACTCCGCGCTGGCGCCCATGGCCGATCGCTTGATTCGCTTTAAGAACGGTCGCGTGGAGAGCGAGACGGTCCAGCAAAATCCCGTGCCTATCGAGACGATCGAGTGGTAGCGCCCATGGACCAGGACCGCCAAAACAGCCAAAATCACGATACGGAGCACGCGGGTCGCGACCGGGAGTTCGCGACCTACCGCACCGCTCAAAGCTCAAACGATATGGTGCCGACGGTTTTTCGCCGCGGCATCTACCGCACAATCCGAGGCAGTCTTAAGCGCTTCTTGTCTATTGTGGTCATCACCGCGCTCGGCGTGAGCGTGATGTGCGGCCTTAAGGCGGGCTGCGAGGATCTGTGCGATTCGGTCGACGCCTACTTTGACCAGCAGAATGTCTATGACATTAACGTGCAGTCGACCTATGGCCTTACGCGCGACGACCTTGCTGCGATCCAAGAGGTCGACGGCGTCGAGACGGCCGAGGGCATCTATACCGAGACTGCCTATACCGCCGTGGGCACAACGCGCGAGCGCGTGGTCGTGCAAAGTCTCTCCAAGGAGAACATCGATCAGCCAGTGCTCGTGAACGGCGATTTGCCTGAGAGCGCCGATGAGGTCGCGGTGACTTCGCGTTTTTTGAAGGTCTCGGGCAAAAAGCTCGGCGATGCCGTGAGCTTTGCCGCCAACGATGCGAGCTCGTCGAACCAAAGCGCCAAGGACCAGTTTGCCGATGGGGACTACACCATCACGGCCGAGGTTCTCGATCCTACCGACGTGAGCTCCGACTCGACGGTCAACGCCTTCCGTGCCGCCTCGGCCGCGGATTACAAGTTCTACGTGAGCGAGGATGCCGCGACATCTTCTTCCTACTCCGCGGTCCACGTGATCGTCGAGGGAGCCAAGAGCCTCAACTCCTATTCAGATGCCTACGCGGCAAAGATTAATGAGGCCAAGGGCAATATCGAGAAGATCCGCGACGAGCGCGAGAAGGCGCGCGTTCAGGAGCTGACGGTCGACACGCCGGCAAGCTTGGATGCGGCCGAGCGCCAGGCGAATATGCTCTTTGGGATCGAGCAGGATAACATCAACCGCATGGCAGAGGGCAGCGAGGAGCGCGTACAAGCGCAGGCCGACCTGGATCAGCGTCGCGCCGCCGCCGACCAACAGTTTGCCGATGCCCGCGCCGAGCTTTCCGATCTAGGCGAATGCACGTGGTACATCCAGGACCGCGGCAATATCGCAAGCTACTCGAGCGTGGAGAGCGATAGCTCGTCAATTGAGGCCATCGCCACGGTGTTCCCGTTCATCTTCTTTGTCGTCGCCGTGCTCATCAGCCTTACCACCGCCACGCGCATGGTGGAGGAGGAGCGCACGCTCATTGGCCTGTACAAGGCGCTTGGCTATTCACGCGAGCGCATCCTGTCCAAATACGTGGACTATGCGCTGTGGGCATGTCTGATCGGCGGCGTGCTCGGCAACATCATCGGATTTGTGGGCCTGCCGCTGTTCCTGTTTACGGTGTTCGACGACA
>CABUSE010000076.1 GCA_902494135.1 uncultured Collinsella sp.
CGGGCTGGTGGCGCGCATTATGGTTGCGCACGGCATTACATCCATCGAGGAAGGCCAGCTTTTTTTGACGCCTTCGCTCGATCGCGACTGGGCGGACCCACTCGTTATTCCGGGCATGGCGGTCGTCGCCGACCGCGTTGAGCGTGCTATTCGCAGCCACGAGCGCATCGCCGTCTTTGGCGATTTTGACGTCGACGGCATTACGTCGACTTGTCTGTTGACCGAGGCGTTGCGTTCGTTTGGCGCCAACGTCACGCCGTTTATTCCGCACCGCTTTGACGAGGGCTACGGCCTGTCGCGTGCGGCGCTCGACCGCGTCAACGAGCTCGCTCAACCCAACCTGATCGTGACCGTCGATAACGGTATCGCTGCCAAGGAAGAGGTTTCCTATCTGGAGAGCCTGGGGATCGATTTGGTGGTCACGGACCATCACGAGCCGTCCGATCAGGTGCCGCAGGGCGTGCCCTTGACCGATCCCAAACTCGAGGATGAGGGCCCCTCACGCGAACTTGCCGGTGCCGGTGTGGCGCTCAAGCTGGTGCAGGTTTTGGGCGAGCGTCTGGGTAAGCCGTCGTATTGGCGTTCGCTGATTGAGGTTGCGGCGCTGGGCACCGTGTCTGACATGATGCCATTGACGGCCGAGAACCGCGCGTTGGTCGCCGAGGGCATCCAACAGATGCGCGTGACGGCTCGTCCCGGCTACATTGCGCTTGCAGCGCTCGCCAAGGCCGACCTTTCTACCATTACGGCGGACGGTCTATCGTTCTCGCTCATTCCCCGCTTAAACGCCGCCGGCCGCATGGCCGATCCCAAGCTGGCGCTCGACCTGCTGCTTGCCCGCGATCCTATCGAGGCAAGTGCACTGGCGGCCGAGCTCGAGGAGATCAACCGTCAGCGTCGCGAGATTGAGGCGGAGCTCACGCGTGATGCCATGGCAAAGGTCGAGGAGACCTATGATGGCGGTCGCGCAATCGTCGTGGGTGGCGAGGGCTGGCACGAGGGCGTTAAAGGCATCGTGGCGAGCCGCCTTACCAACCGATATCACGTGCCGGCGTTGCTCTTCTCTATCGAGGACGGTATAGCACGTGGCTCGGGTCGCTCGGTGGGCAAGGTCAACCTGTTCGAAGCCGTCGAGCGCTGCTCCGACCTGCTGATTCGCCGCGGCGGACATGCCGGTGCGGTGGGCGTGACCATCGAGGCGTCTAAGCTCGATGAGTTTCGTCGTCGCCTTTCCGCCGTGTTGTCCGAGCTTCCCGCCGAGGACTTTGAGGACACCGACGAGGTTGCCGCCACGGTTGACCTTTCCGAATTGAATATCGAGACCATCGAGCAGATTTCCCGCCTTGAGCCGTTTGGCCAGGGTAATAAGGTGCCGCTGCTGGCTGCCGAGGGCGTGACGATGTGCGATCGCGCCGTGGTGGGCAAGACCGGCGAGCATATGCGCTTCGTGGCGACGGATGGCGCCGCGAGCGTGCCGGCCATCATGTTTCGTGTGCCGCAGATCGATAGGCTTATCAATTGCGACAGCGCTGTCGACTTGGTGTTCGAGGCCGTTGCCGAGCATTGGCAAGGTCGCGTAAAGCCAAAGCTCATGATTAAGGATGTCTTGGTCCGCGATACCACGGCGCCCAGCGTTGACGACCCGGCATGTGAGCTTCGCCGCGGCGTACAACCGGCGGATTCTGGACTGCGCCTGGAGTCGCGTAAACGCGAGACGCTTGCCCAGCTTTCCTATACCGAGCTCACGCGCTCACTCATTCACAGCTTTATCGGATCGAACCAGCCGCACCGCGCGCAGGTCGAGGCGCTCGATGCCCTGGCCGATCACCAAAGTGTTCTGGCCGTTATGGGAACGGGGCGCGGCAAGTCTCTTATCTTCCATGTGCATGCCGCGCGCGAGGCGGTTCTTCGCGGGCGTGCGAGTATCTTTGTCTATCCGCTGCGCGCGCTCGTTGCCGACCAGGCCTATCACCTCTCGTCGACGATGGCCGCGCTCGGCATTGGCGTAGGCGTGCTGACCGGCGAGACCGTGGAAGCCGCGCGCGATGACGTGTTTGCCGGCCTGGCTTCGGGTCGCACCGGCATCGTTCTCACGACGCCTGAGTTCCTTTCCATCCATCGCGATCGCTTTGCGCGTTCTGGACGTATCGGCTTTGTCGTTATCGATGAGGCACACCATGCCGGCCTTGCCAAGGGCGGTGACCGGAGCGCATACCTCGACATGCCCGATATTCTCAAGGCCCTGGGCAACCCCGTTGTCATGGCCGCGACTGCCACCGCAACGGCTCCGGTTGTGGCCGAGCTCGCCCGCGTGCTACCGATTACCCGCACGGTGGTTGACGAGACGGTGCGCGAGAACTTGCAGCTCGAGGATGACCGAGACCTTGCGAGCCGCGAAAATCGCCTGGTGTCGATCGTGGCGACGGGGGAGAAGACCGTTATCTATGTGAACTCACGCGACCAGTCCGTGGCGCTTGCCAAGACGTTGCGCAAACGCGTGCCCGACTGTGCGACCCAGATCGCGTTCTATAACGCCGGGCTTGCGCGCTCCGATCGCCGCCGTGTTGAGGAAGCCTTTAGAGACGGAAGTCTCAGCTGCATCGTTTCAACCTCGGCCTTCGGTGAGGGCGTCAACCTGCCCGATATCCGTCATGTCGTGCTCTACCACATGCCGTTTGGCGCGATTGAGTTTAACCAGATGAGCGGCCGTGCCGGCCGCGATGGACAGCCCGCCGTGATTCACCTGCTCTATTCGTCGCGTGACGCTCGTATTAATGAGCGCCTGCTCGATTGTTACGCGCCCGAGCGCGATGAGCTTGTCACGCTCTATCGAGCGCTGCAGACCATGTGGCGCTCCAACCGTGGCAAGACGGGGGACGATTCATTCTGCGCAAGCGATATCGACATTGCGCAGATGTGTCTTGCCATCGATGCCCGCACGCCGGTCGACGAGCGCTCGGTGGAAAGCGGCCTGGGAATCTTCGAAGAACTCGGTTTCTGCCGCGTTTCGGGGTTTGACGATACGCGTCGCATCGCGATGGCGGAAAACCCCGGTCGCGTGCAATTAAGCAGGTCAATTCGCTATTTGGAGGGCTTGCGCTCGCGCATGGAGTTCACGGCTTTTCGGAGTTGGGCACTCGATTCGTGCGCTTCTGATATGCTAGCCAAAGTTAACCGCCCGATCGTACCGCGGGCCTAGGGGAAGGGGACCTCGATGGACGCCGCAGCCCGTACCGCCCATGATTCCACCCTCCAGCCGTTTTCGGAGATGGAGCACTATAAGCATGCCGATGAGCTGCCGCCCGAGATTATGGCGGATAGCTACGACAAGCTGGAGCGTCTGTGCCTCAAATATATGAACGCGGACGACTTCTCCAAGGTGGAGCAGGCCTACTGCTTTGCTGCCGAGAAGCACTGCAACCAAAAGCGGCGCTCGGGCGAGATGTACATTAACCATCCCGTCGAGGTAGCTATCATTCTGGCCGACCTCAAGATGGACTGCGATGTGGTGTGCGCCGCGCTGTTGCACGATACCGTCGAGGATACCGAGACCTCGCTTACCGATGTTTCCGGCCTGTTTGGCGATACGGTGGCCGAGCTCGTCGATGGCGTGACCAAGCTCACCAACATCGAAGTCGACAGCATGGACGAGAAGCAGGCCCTCACGCTGCGCAAGATGTTCCTTGCCATGTCCAAGGACATCCGCGTCATCATCGTCAAACTCGCCGACCGCCTGCATAACATGCGCACGCTTGCCGCCCTGCGCGAGGACCGCCGTCTGTTTAAGGCGCGCGAGACCATGGACGTATACGCGCCTCTGGCCGACCGCCTGGGCATGAGCTCTATCAAGTGGGAGCTCGAGGACCTGTCCTTCTTCTACTTGGAGCCCGATGCCTACCAGCGCATCGCGCGCATGGTAGCCGAGTCGCGCGAGGTTCGCGAGCGTTATCTGGCCGAGACCATCAAGACGCTCACCGATGAGCTCAATCGCATTGGTCTTGAGGGCTTTCAGATCAACGGTCGTTCCAAGCACTATTGGTCCATCTATCAAAAGATGAAGCGCAAGGGCAAGGAGTTCTCCGAGATTTACGACCTGGTGGCGCTGCGCGTCATCACTCATTCGGTGCGCGATTGCTATTCCACGCTTGGTGCCGTGCATACCTTGTGGCATCCCATGCCCGGTCGCTTTAAAGACTATATCGCCATGCCCAAGGTCAATAACTACCAGTCGCTCCATACGACGGTTATCGGCCCCACGGCCCGCCCGCTCGAGATTCAGATTCGAACCTATGAGATGCACGAGCAGGCCGAGTACGGCATTGCCGCCCACTGGCTCTATAAGAAGTCGGGCGGATCGTCTGCGTCTAAGACCAATGATGCCCAGCGTCTAGACGACCAGATTAACTGGCTCAAGCATTCACTCGATTGGGCGGCGTCTGACGAGATCACCGATGCCAAGGAATACTTGCACTCGCTGAAGGTCGACTTGTTTGACCAGGAGATTTTTGTCTTTACGCCCAAGGGCGAGGTCATGGCGCTTCGTGCCGGCTCTACACCGCTCGACTTTGCCTACGCCGTTCATACCGAGGTCGGTAACCACTGTGTCGGCGCCAAGATCAACGGTGCGGTGGCGCCGCTCACGCACGAGATCAAGACGGGTGACCGTGTCGAGATCCTGACCAACAAGAGCTCTAAGCCGTCGCGCGATTGGCTCAAGATCGTCAAGACGCCTTCGGCCAAGTCAAAGATTCGCCGTTACTTCGCCGCCGCGACCAAAGACGATGACGCTGCTGCCGGCCGCGATATACTGGCTAAGGACCTGCGCAAGCGCGGGTATGGCATCTCTACGCCGCGATCCACGCGTGCGCTCAACGCCGTGGCGGAGCAGTTTAACTTCAAGCAGCTCGAGGACCTTTTTGCAGCCGTTGGCGCGGGCAAGGTCGCCCCGCGCGCTGTGGGCAATAAGGTCGAGCAAATCTTGGACCCCAAGCCCGAGGAACAGCTCACCAAGGCCGAGGCTATCGCCGAGGTCGTCAAGCAGCCTGCCCGCGGCTCCAACCGCAAGCCGCAAAAGCGCGGCAAGAGCGCGAGCAACGGCATTATCGTCAAGGGCGAGAGCAACAGCGGTCTGCTGGTCCGTCTGGCGCATTGCTGCAATCCGGTGACGGGCGACGATATCGTCGGCTTCATCACGCGCGGCCGAGGTGTCTCGGTGCATCGTGCCAACTGCCCCAACGTCAAGGGCCTCATGGAGCACCCCGAGCGCATGATTGACGTAGAGTGGGATGGTGCTGCCGATACGCTTTTCCAGGTCGAGATTGTGGTCGAGTGCCTGGATCGTATGGGCCTGCTCAAGGACGTCACCATCGCCATTGGCGATGCAGGCGGCAATATCCTTTCCGCCGCCACCTCGACCAACCGCGAGGGCATTGCGACCCTGCGTTTTATGGTCGAGATCTCGGACGCGAGTGGTCTGGATCCGCTGCTGGCATCGATTAGCAGCGTCGACTCGGTCTACGATGCACGCCGTTTGATGCCTGGCGAGGGTGGGGCTCAGCTCAAGCGTCGCGTATAGGCGTGACGAGCGCGCGACAGTAATGATATTGGTTACGTTCGGGGCATCGTTTGATGCCTCGACGTTTATAGAAGGAGGGCGCACGCATGGACGCTGCGGCTTTGGACTTAACCCCTCGGGGTACGGCTTCGATTGAGGTGCTTGTAAACGGGCCCATCCAGACCAACAGTTACGTCGTTATTTCGAGTGGCGAATGCTTGATTATCGATCCCGCTTGGGAAGGCGAAAACCTCGTTGCGCACATCCGAGCCGAACACCCTGGCGTGCATGTGCTCGGTTCCGTCTGCACGCACGGTCATGCCGACCATGTTGGCGGTGTAGCCGGAGTTCGGGCCGCCGTTGGCGCTGACGCCTTGTACGAGCTGTGTGTTAAGGATGCGACTGTGCCGCATGCGAATATAGAGGAGCAGCGAGTGATGTGGGGCATCGAGACGCCCGATCCGGGCGAGCCGACGCGGCTGCTTGCCGAGGGCGATACCATTGAGCTAGGCGACATTTGCCTGCAGGTTATCGAGGCGCCCGGGCATACGCCGGGTGGCATTGTCTTGTTTGCTGCCACCGAGCAGGGGAACATTGCCTTTGTGGGCGATACACTATTCCCGGGCAGCCACGGCCGTACCGACCTTTCCGGCGGAGACGAGGCGGCGATTCTGCGCTCGCTCTCCAAGCTCGCCCGGCTTCTCCCGCCCGATACCGTTTGCCTAACCGGCCATGGCGATTCGACCACTGTGGCACGCGAGCTTATGCAGAACCCTTTCATGCAGATGTAGCTTTGCAGTCAGCTTCTGAAGCATGAGAAGCGTCCAAACGTCAAGATATTTTCCCCAACGGGTCGATTCCGTAGGGCAAACGGTCAAAAAAAGTCTGTTTGGACGATATTCGTGAACAAACGAACGTTTATGCTCGGATACGCCGTGGTAAAATCACAGGCGTTATCGGAGCAACCTTACAGGAGGTTTCTTTTATGCTCGTCAACGCAGCAGACATGCTCAAGAAGGCCGAGGCCGGCAAGTACGGTCTCGGTGCCTTCAACACCAACAACCTC
>CABUSE010000077.1 GCA_902494135.1 uncultured Collinsella sp.
ATATCGAGTTGCGGTGACGAAACGCCCAAGTCAAACAGGAAGCCATCGACCCCGGGCACCTCGGCCGAGCAAAGCAGCTCGTCCAAGTCGCCGAAGTTGCCCTTCAGCAGCTGGTGCGGAACGCCGGGAACCTCGCGGTCCAGACGGGCACCAGCGGCCTCGAGGGCCATGTCGTCCTGATCGACGCCGAGCAAAAGGCCCGTCTCCCCCACCTGCGCGGCCATCTTTACCGAATGGCCGGCACCGCCAAGGGTGCAATCGCAGACAACGGAGCCGCTCTTTAGCCGCAGCGACTCAAGCACTTCGCCGAGCATGACAGGTTCATGCCGATATTCTTGTGTCAAGATCCCACGCTCCATCCGTTACCCGTGCCTTGCCCTTACGAGAAGAAGAGGTCAAGCAGAGCCTCGTCGTCATCGTCCTCATCGGCCGCGGCGCGGTCCCAAACCTCAAGGTGGTCGTAGTTGCCCACAACCGTGACCTCGCGGTCGAGGTTCGCCTGCTTGCGGAGAGACTCGGAAAGACCGATACGACCGGCGCTGTCCACGTCCATCGACGTGGTGCGCTTGTTGATCGCCCTCATGAGCTTCTGGTCGTTGATGTCACGCGGGTTAAAACCCTCGTGGCCCTCACGACCCGCGAAGAGTCCTTCGACCCACTTATCGAAGGCCTCGGCAGAGAACACGTACAGAGCATCGACATCCAGGGCTTTGAACACGCGAACGTGCTCTCCAAGCTCCTCGCGAAGGGGTGCAGGCAGGGACAGACGACCTTTTGCATCGAGATTGCGCTCGTATGCACCCGTCATTCCCATGTGCGCCCTCCCCTCGGTTACTCAGATGGCACGTACGCGGGGAACCGCCCCGCCTGTCGACGTCATCAATAATATGGGGAACCGCCCCATTTTTCAACACCTTTCCCCACCCCTTCCCCCACCCTACCTCACCACTCCACCCCCCAACTATTGGGCACCACCCTCGAGCATATGTTCGAAAACACAATATGTTGTGTTTACAGCAAAGGCGGGATGCCACCTGTGGCACCCCGCCTTTCAACCTCAACCTTCAAGTTGACCTTGAGGCGATTTTTGCGTCCCTTTACATGGCGTTCACATCGCCCCCAAACTCCCCCACCCAAGGCACGTGCGGCCCACCACCGCGACGACAAGTGGCGAAAAATGGGACGGGCCCCAGATTGCCCATGCGCGCGCAAAAGCACGCCGCAGCAATCTGGGGCCCGTCCCCAAATACCTATAAATATGCAGGCCAGCGATGTGTTAACGATGCGCCAGCGGATGCGCCGCCAGATAGACCTCGGTCAGTTGCGTCCGGTCGACATGCGTGTAGACCTGCGTGGTCGAAATATCGGCATGGCCCAAAATCTCCTGCAGCACACGCAGGTCGGCACCGCCCGCGAGCATGTGGGTGGCAAAGGAGTGGCGCAAGGTATGGGGATGGAGCCCCACCAGCCCCACCTGACGCCCATACCGCTCGCATATCGCATGCACGGCCTGGCGCGACAGGCGACGTCCGTTCTTATTTAAAAAGACCGCCGAGGTCTCGGTTCCGCGGGCATGGGCCGCCAAGCGAGAACGTCCCTCAGTTACATAGAGCATCAGAGCTCGCGCCGCGCTTCCCACCAGCGGGGACAGGCGTTCCTTTGAGCCCTTACCGCGAACGAGTACAAAGCCATCGTCAATATGGATATCGCCCACATCGAGCCCCACCAACTCGCTCACACGCAAACCGCATCCGTAGAGCACTTCCAAGATGGCATGGTCGCGCAAGCCCATCTCGCCCTCGGGGAAGTCTTGATCGAGCAGAGCCGAGACATCCTCCACCGATAGATACTCCGGCAAACGCTCAGCCTTTTTAGGCAGGCGCAACGCCGCCGTTGGATTTTGGGCTACAGCCCCATCGCGCACCAAAAAGGCATGCAGGCCCTTCACGGCTGCAAGCGCACGCTCCACCGAGGCATCGGAATAGCCCCCATCGCGACGGTCGGCGACAAAGCCCTCCACGACCTGACGAGTCACCTCTTCAAAAGACACAATACCCGCCCGCTCCAGATAGGCGCAGTACGTCGTCAGGTCACGACGATAGGCCGCAATCGTGTTGCGCGCCAAACCCCGCTCGACCGCGAGGTAATCGAGATACTCCCCCGCCGCCACGGCGAGCGACGAGGGAGTAGCTTCGGTATGTTCCTTATTCGCCGGCACCCTTAGTCCGTAGCGAGGTTCATGGGCGTCACCTGCAGACGGTCGACACCCTCGTGCTGGCCGATCGAAGCGCGTACGAACTCGCGGAACAGCGGCTGCGGGTTGGTCGGGCGGCTCTTGAACTCGGGATGAGCCTGGGTTGCCACATACCACGGATGCACGTCGCGCGGCAGCTCGACCATCTCGACCAGGCGCTCGTCAGGCGACAGACCCGAGATAACCAAACCGGCGTCCTCGAGCTGGTCGCGGAAGGCGTTGTTGAACTCAAAGCGGTGACGGTGACGCTCGTAGACGAGTTCCTCGCCATATGCCTCGCGAGCAAGGGTATCGGCGGCGAGCTTGCACGGATAGGCGCCCAGGCGCATGGTGCCGCCCTTCTCGGTCACGTCCTCCTGCGAGCTCATCAGATCGATGACACTATACGGGCCATCCGGATCGAACTCAGAGGAGCTGGCGCCGGCAAGGCCGACGACATTGCGCGCAAATTCGCACACGGCCACCTGCATACCCAGGCAAATGCCCAGATACGGAATCTTGTGCTCACGGGCAAACTCGGCCGCGAGGATCTTGCCCTCCAGGGCGCGCTTGCCAAAGCCGCCGGGGACCAGGATGCCCGAGGCGTCGCCCAGAACCTCGGAGACATTCTGCTCGTCGAGGCTCTCGCCGTCGACCAGCTGGACGTCCACATGGCGATCGTAGAAGACGCCCGCATGGTGCAGGGCCTCGATAACCGACAGGTACGCATCGGGCAGCTGCGTGTACTTGCCCACGACGGCGATCTTCACCTTGTCGGCGTGATGGTTGGCGTGATTCTGTTTGCGCAGGAACTCGTTCCACTCGCTCATGTCGCGCTCACGCGGGTCCAGACCCAGGCGCTCGCAAATGCGCAGGTCAAAGTCCTGCTCGGCAAGCAGCTGCGGAACATCGTAAATGCTCGCGCAGTCCTCGTTGGTAAAGACGCAATCGGTGTCGACGTCGCAGAAGCTTGCGATCTTTCCGCGGATAGCGTCATCGATATGGTGGTCGGAGCGCAGCACGATAATATCGGGCTGGATGCCAAAGCTGCGGAGCTCCTTGACGGAATGCTGTGTGGGCTTGGTCTTGACCTCGTGGGCGGCGGCGATATAGGGAACGAGCGACACGTGGATGTAGCAGACGTTCTCGGGGCCGGCCTCCTTGCGGTACTGGCGGATGGCCTCGACAAACGGCTGGGACTCGATGTCGCCAATCGTGCCGCCCAGCTCGGTGATGACTACATCGGAGCCGGTCTGCTCCTCGATGCGGCGGAACTTGTCCTTAATGGCATTGGTGACGTGGGGAATCACCTGCACGGTACCGCCCAAAAAGTCGCCGCGACGCTCGCGGGCGATTAGGCTTTTGTAGATGGCACCGGTCGTAAAGTTGGAATCGCGGGTCAGGTTCTCATCAATAAAGCGCTCGTAATGACCCAGGTCCAGGTCGGACTCGTAACCATCCTCGGTAACGAAGACCTCACCATGCTGGAACGGGCTCATGGTACCGGGGTCGACGTTCAGATACGGGTCGGCCTTCTGCATCGTTACTTTGTAGCCACGCGACTTGAGCAGACGGCCCAGCGAGGCCGCGGTGATACCCTTGCCCAGGGACGAAACCACGCCACCGGTTACGAACACATGCTTGGTCATATTGAGTTACCTGCGCTTCCCGTAGAAGTTGTTTATCCACATCTTACGGGTCTTCATTGTAATACTCGCGCCGCGGACCGTTCGCAATTTTTCTCGCGTGCGATTGCATTTCTCAATCTTGAAACAAAACGCCGCCCGGTTTCCCAGGCGGCGTCGCTATGGCAAGGGTTACATGCTGCTATCGATCAGCAACCTCGTCCTCAAGCATTTCTTGAACGAGTATGCCAGTACGGACGCCCTCAAGATACCACTCGCCACGTTCGGTGAGGCAAATGCCATTTGCAAGCTGACCGCCGTCGTCGCTATAACGCGAGACGACATCAATCATGCCTTCGGAATCCAAGCGATCGATTGCGGCGCGGGCACGATACGGCGAAACCCCCACGCGTTCGGCAAGCGTTTTGCGCGAGAAACCATACGGCCCGCCATTGTCTTCGGTTTGCTGGTCGATCTCCATCAACACCAGCACCTCGACACGCTTCATATCGTTGACACTCGCACGACCCTTGCCCGCCATAGCAGCCTCCTCAAACCGAGCACGAGCATCTAACGCGCCGTGCGCGACCGACACACCTCACGATGGCAGGTAATATCCATCATGCGGCATCCCGCCAAGGATGAAACAGTTACGGTTATTGTATACCGCTCTAATTGTTTCTAGGCAGGTAAACGGCTATTTTTCGCCGAAATAGGCGCTTTATTGATCAAAAAGCCGTACCGGGCGCTAACCCGATACGGCCAAAATGCAATGCAATTACCGCGATGCTTCAAACTTAGCGATGGAAGAAACCACGGCGCTCAAACTTGGGCTCGCAGCACACGTTGATACCCAGTTTGCGCAGTACCGTCTCGTCCGTCGGCGAGATGATAACGCTAAAGAAAGCATCGCAACCGCGCAACTGCTCCAGGCCCGAAAGGACGCGAGCGGCCGTCTCACTCGTGGCCGAGGTGATCGACAGCGCCATAAGCGTCTCGTCGGTGTGGAGGCGCGGGTTTTTGCTGCCCAGGAAATGCGTCTTGAGCTTGCTGATGGGCTCGATCGCTTCATCGCTAATGACCTCGAGCTCAAGGTCGACGCCCGAGACATGCTTGAGGGCGTTCATAATGAGCGAACTTGCGGCGCCCAGGCGCGTGGAGGTCTTACCGGTCACCACGGAGCCATCGGGCATGACCATGGCACCCACGGGACCGCCCGTCAGCTGCTCCCTGGTGAGGGCCGCCGAGCGCGCCGGTGAGTAGTTCTTATCGATGCCGGCTTTCTTCATAATAATCTTGAGACGGTCGACTTGCTCATCGCCCACGCCGGTACGGCGCACATTTTCGACCGCGGTAAAGTAGCGGCGGACGATCTCCATCTTGGAAGCGTCGCGGCAGGCATCGTCATCGGTGATGGCAAAGCCAACCATATTGACGCCCATGTCCGTAGGGCTCTGGTAGGGGCTCTTGCCCAGGATCTTTTCCATCAGGGCACGGACTACCGGGAAGGCCTCGACGTCGCGGTTGTAGTTGACCGTGGTCTTGTTGTAGGCCTCAAGGTGGAAGGAGTCGATGATGTTGGCGTCATCGAGGTCTGCCGTGGCGGCCTCGTAGGCAATGTTGACCGGATGCGTAAGGGGCAGATTCCAAACCGGGAAGGTCTCGAATTTGGCATAGCCGGCGGCCGTGCCATGCTTGTGCTCGTGATAGAGCTGAGACAGGCAGGTGGCAAGCTTGCCCGAGCCAGGACCGGGGGCAGTGACCACGACGAGCGGTCGGGTGGTCTCGACAAACTCGTTCTTGCCGTAGCCATCATCGGACACGATCAGATCGACATCGTGCGGGTAGCCCTCGATGGGATAGTGCAGCTTGGCAGGAATGCCGAGCGCGTTCAGGCGGTTGCGGAACACATCGGCAGCAGGCTGGCCGGCGTACTGGGTGATGACCACAGCCGCGACGGCAAAGCCGTTGCCGCGGAACAAGTCAACCAGGCGCAGCACATCCTCGTCATAGGTAATGCCAAGGTCACCGCGAGCCTTGTTTTTCTCGATATGGTTCGCGTTGATCGCGATGATAACCTCGACATCGTCGGCGATGCTCTTGAGCATGCGGAACTTGCTGTCCGGTTCAAAACCCGGCAGCACGCGGCTCGCATGATAGTCATCGAACAGCTTGCCGCCAAACTCCAAATAGAGCTTGCCACCAAACTGTGAGATGCGCTCCTTAATGTGAGCAGCCTGCAGCTCGATATACTTCGCATTGTCGAAACCCTGGCGCATGTATGGCTCCCGTCCCGTTTCCAATTAATGTTCTAGGCGATTATAACGGAGCAGACCCTCCCCAACGCCCAAGCAATCAACTGGCACCAACCAAACACGTCATCGATAAGTTGCGGTGGAATAGTTCCCGTTTAACCCCTCAAGACGGCCAAACAGGAACGATTCCACCGCAACTTCCCCTTTTTGGTTCAAACAAACCTGGCCTTTGTATCAATAATGGAAACGTCGCAGGTGGAGCATAAGTCAGCGAAAGCCCGCCAGAGCGAGCAAGGTGACGTGAAAGAGGAGGGCATAGGCCTTTTGGCCATGCCCGACGATTGAACGTCAGATTGCCGCTCTGGCGGGCTTGCAGCGTCGAGCGGTTCCGGCGTTTGGTAAAACGCCGGAACACAAGAGCGCCCCCTCCCGCGCACGGAACGGGAGGGGGCTAAAGGTAGGAGTCTACCGGTGGGTTGACCCCACCGGACAGACGATGACC
>CABUSE010000078.1 GCA_902494135.1 uncultured Collinsella sp.
CAGATGGCTCGGGCGTCGTTGATGTTGATGGCTCGGGTCGCAAAGCCGGCGTCGAAGGCCTGACGCGCCAGGGCCTCGTTGCAGGCAAGGGCCAGCGTGCGACCGTCGACTAGATCAAGCGAGCTCTTGCCGCGCAGACGGTCGACACCGGAGCGTGCGACGACGATGTTGTCGAAGCCCTCGGTCTTGTAGCCCTCGATGATCACCACGTCGACATCGTTGTAGCGCGACAGCAGCTCGCGCGCGGGCATCTCGTCTTCCTCGCGCGTGTCGGCGTACTCCGCCCAGCGCGTGGCGCAGATGAGGCCCACGTGCTTGGATCCGGCCTGGTGATGGCGCCACGTATCCTTAGCGGGCACATCGATATCAAAGCCATGATGCCCATGATGCTTGAGTGAACCCACGCGCAGGCCGCGGCGGGTGAGCTCGGCGATAACCTTCTCGACGAGCGTGGTCTTGCCCGAGTTCTGGTAGCCGATAAACGCGATCGCAGGGACGGCCGGGGCCGGAACTGCGGGCGCGATGGCGACGGGTACGCTCGCGGGTGCGTCGCCCGCGGCTCCCACGGCCTCGACAGCAGCGGCCTGACGCTCTGCACGATCCCACACGCCCGAGCGGCCGCCCTCTTTGTTCAGCAGGCGAACGTCGACGATCTCCATGCCGCGATCGACCGCCTTGCACATGTCATAGATGGTTAGGCACGCGGCACTCGCGCCGGTCAGGGCCTCCATCTCGATACCCGTCTTGCCCGTCACGCCGGCCGTGACCAGCACATGAAAGCCAACCTGCCCGTCCGCACGCGCCGGTGCCCAGCCCTCGGGCACGTCCTCGGCCGGCGTCCCCGCCGGAGCGATGGGCGCGATGTCGCACTTGCTCTTAGTAATGAGCAGTGGATGGCACATGGGGATGATGTCGCTCGTGCGTTTGATGGCCATAATGCCCGCCACGCGCGCGCAGGCAAGCACGTCGCCCTTCTTGGCGCGGTCCTGCAGCACCATGGCCTGCGTCTCGGGATGCATGAGGATGGTGCCCTCGGCGATGGCGATGCGATGCGTCTCGGCCTTGTCGGACACGTCGACCATGCGCACCTCACCCTTGGCGTCCACGTGCGTCAGCTCGTCGCGGCGCGCGTCACGGGCGGGCTCGATGGCAGCACTGGCAGTCGGCTGCGCGGACGCGTCGGCGCTGCCAGCATTCGCCGCAGCCGTGGCTTTGTGGGTAGACATCGCGGCCCTGCGAGCGGCCTTGGTGGCATCGGCGTACCTGCTCTTGGCCATATGATCATCCTCCGATTTGGGACATAAATCGTTGCGTGCCCTCAATTATCGCGTGTTCCTGTGGTTTGTGGGCCACGGCATCGCGCCAAATCGAAAGTACCTGCATATCATCACCACGACGCAGCGCCTCACGCACCGAATACTCGGCATCGCTAAACAGGCACGGACGCACGTTGCCATCGGCCGTCAGGCGCAGACGGTTGCAGCTCGCACAAAAATGGTTGGACATGGCGCTGATGAAGCCGACCGTTCCCGCCGCACCCGGAAAGTGCCAGTAGCGCGCAGGACCCGCGCCGGCAGGAGCGTCGTTGATGTCGAGCGGTTCAAGCTCGCCCAGTCCCGCCGCTGCGGCCCCGGCATTGATGCGCGCCCGCAACTCGTCGCTCGGCACGGTGTCGCTCGCATCCCACAGCTCGGGATTGAGCGCGGGCGCGTGAGGGTCCACGGCACAATGCGAACTCGTGTGCTCGTCGCCGATGGGCATGTATTCGATAAAGCGCAGGTGGATGGGGCGGTCGACGGTCAGTCGTGCGAGGGCCGCCACATCCTGGTTGAGCCGGCGCACAACAACGCAGTTGACCTTAACGGGCTCAAAGCCCCAAGCCAGCGCCGCGTCGATGCCAGCCATGGTCTGCTCGAGTCGACCCAGGCGCGTGATCTTTCCAAAGAGCGTAGGGTCGAGCGTATCGAGCGAAATGTTGACGCGGTTAAGCCCCGCATCTTTGAGCTGCGGCGCCAGCTTGGGCAGCAGGGCGCCATTGGTGGTGAGCGAGATGTCCTCGATCTGCGGAATCGCGCGGATGTCGTGAATGAGCGGGATGATACGGCGGCTGACCAGCGGCTCGCCGCCCGTCAGGCGCACGCGGCGAATGCCCTCTCCCGCTACCAAGCGCACAAAGCGGGCGATTTCCTCGGCGCTGAGCAGCTCGTCATGCGCGCGGGGCGCCACGCCATCGGCCGGCATGCAGTATATGCAGCGGAAATTGCACTTGTCGGTAACGGCAATGCGCAGGTAGTTGATATCGCGGCCAAAACCGTCATGTTGCACGTGCCCGTCCACGCAGCCCTCCCCTCACGCGGCGTTTTATTCTTCGGAAAACATAATACCCCACGAGAGAATCATGCCGACACCCGTACGACAGGACAGGTCACTTTGGGCAAGACCGGCTTCCCAAGCCCACCCTCAGCATACAAACCATCACAACATTCGATGCTTTTCCCGTTTTTGGCAATAAACGTCGAATGTTGTGATGGTTTGCCCGCCCACGGCACCCCGTAGAAGGACCAAAGCGCCCCTAAAGGCCGCCGTCCCAGTGTCGAATCACAAATTCTCGCAGGTCGTTCTGACGTTTCTGGAACGCTTCGCTTCGGTCGCACTTGAGGCCCATGGCAAGCGCGATGGCGTTCATCGCCCGGTGCAATCGCAGCTGGTGGGCAAACTGAGTCCCGGTGAGGACGATCATCCTAAAGCCCAGCGCGCTCAGCACGGTCATACGCTCCGCATCCGACGCGCTGCGCTGTTTATCAAGATGGTCCGAGCCGTTGTATTCAATCCCCGTACCGCTCGCAGGCGCATATACGTCGATCTCGAAATACCCGGCCTTTGCGAGATACTTGAACTCGTTGGGAACATCGACCCGATGGTTGAGCTCGATTTTGGCGTATCCCAGCCCGCCCTGGGAACGTTTTGCTACGACCATGATTGCGGTGGCCGTCTCCATGGGCGACCGCGCGCCATCGTGCACGCGCTTGAGCACGGCGGCCGCGCGTATAGCCCCCTGACGAGATCGGTTCTCATTGCAATAGGCAATCAAGTCGGCAACGGTATACCTCTGCCCCATCTCGATATAATCGCCTGTCGACAGATGATTCAAATGGTATCGGGCGCAGATTTCGTAGCCATATTCCAACTGCTCGGGCTCGCTCATCCACGAACCCGCTTGGACAAAGCACATGGCCTCATCAACCACTAGAAGACCCTCTGCCACCTCGATAAGATGGCCTGGAGGTACCGGCGCCCCAAACACGTGGCACCTAAATCCAGCCGGCGTCGAGCGCTCAAAATCGAAGTTGACGAGCGTGTCGATATGATCGAGCTCTTCTCGTGGAATACCGAGCGAAACCAGATAGTCGGTAACGATCCCAACTGCCGTTGAAGCCCTCAGCCCTTTGGCATTGAGTCCCAATTTGGGCAGGCTCGCGGTCGGCTCCGCCTCGTTAGCAAGCGAGTCCTCATCGTATAGGCTGCTTGCTCGCGAGAGCGGCTCGGACGGGCGCGCCACGTTGTGGTACAGCCAGGCAGTCTTATGGGACAGGACGATCGGCAGGTCCATGAGCCCTCCAATGGAGTCGGATAACCAACCTTATTCCCCTGCCCACGGGTCCGCACACCTTCGTGCGCAAGAAAGCGATTTCACCCGGTCGGGTGGCAGAAAAACCATCACAACATTCGATGCTTTTCCCGATTTTGGCAAAAAACGTCGAATGTTGTGATGGTTTGAGGCGAGGGGCACGGAGGGATCAAAGCATCGTGCTCGAACGGGTTAATCCAGCTCTTTTAAGCCATGCGCCAGCTGCCAGTACTCGCCGTGCTGGGCGAGTAGCTCTTCGTGCGTGCCGCGCTCGATGATGCGGCCGTGTTCGAGGACCATGATGGCGTCGGCGTCGCGGACAGTGGACAGGCGGTGCGCGATCATAAACGTGGTGCGACCGCGCATGATGCGGTCCATACCGCGCTCGATGAGCTTTTCGGTACGCGTGTCAATGGAGCTCGTGGCCTCGTCCAGGATGAGCACCGGCGGATCGGCGACGGCCACGCGCGCGATGGCGAGCAGCTGACGCTGACCCTGCGACAGGTTGGCGCCGTCGGCCGTGACCGGTGTGTCGTAGCCCCGCGGCAGGCGGCGGATAAACGAGTCGGCGCAGGCGGCCTCGGCAGCGGCGCGCACCTCCTCGTCGGTCGCGTCGAGCTTGCCAAAGCGGATGTTCTGCGCAATGGTGCCGCTAAACAGGTGCGTGTCCTGCAGCACAATGCCGAGCGACCCGCGCAGGCTGGCCTTGGCAATGTGCTTGACGTCGATGCCGTCGTACGTGATCTCGCCGTCATCGACCTCGTAGAAGCGGTTGATGAGGTTGGTAATGGTCGTCTTGCCGGCGCCCGTGGAGCCCACAAACGCAATCTTTTGCCCCGGCTTGGCAAACAGGTTGAGGTCCGTGAGCACGCGGGCGCCCGGCACGTAGGAAAAGTCCACGGCATGGAAGCGCACGTCGCCGGCAAGCGGGACCAAGCCGCACGTGAGCTCGGTGCCGTCGGCGGCCACCGCGCGGCCCGACTCATCAACGGCTGCCACGTCATGCAAGTGCCCGTACGCGCCCACGCCCTGGCCCTCGGGAATCTTCCACGCCCACGCGGCGTCGCCCGTCTGCACCAGCTCCACGCAGCCCTCGTCCACCTCGGGCTCAAGGTCCATAGCCGCAAACAGGCGCTCGGCACCGGCCAACGCGTTGAGCAAGAAGTTGCCGAGCTGCGTAAACTGGTTGATGGGCATGGCGGCCTGGCGCACAAAGACCAGGTAGCTTGCAAGTGCGCCCACATCGGCGAGCCCCTTGATGCAGAGCATGCCGCCCGCCACGGCGACGATGGCATAGTTGACGTAGCCAATCACGACGGTCATGGGCACCATGGAGTTGGCATAGCTCACGGCGGCGGTGCCGGTGCGGCGAAGCTCGTCGTTGCGGCAGGTGAAGCCGGCGACATTCGCTGCCTCACGGTTAAAGACCTTGATGACCTTTTGGCCCGAGACCATTTCTTCGATATATCCGTCCAGGTCGCCAAGCGATGCCTGCTGGGCGGCAAAGAAACGCTTAGAGCGCGCGCCCGAGTAGCGCGCATACAGCACAATGGCCGCATCGCACACGAGTGTGATAATCGTGAGCTGCCAGTTAAGGATGATGAGCATAGCCGTGGTGCCCACAACCTGAATGGCGGCCTGAATCACGTTGGCAAAGCTGTTGTTGAGCGCCTCGGAGACGGTGTCGACGTCGTTGGTGAAAAAACTCATGATGTCGCCCGAGCGCGTGCTGTCAAAATAACTGAGCGGCAGCGTCTGGATGTGCGCGAACAGGTCGCGGCGAATATCGGACACCACGTGTTGGGCCGCGCGCACCATAATCTGCGAGTAGCCCAGGGCCGAGAGCACGCCCGCAGCGTAGATGATCGCCGTCAGGATGACCTGCTTGGCGAGCAGTTCCTCCCCGCCCGTGGCCAAACCGTTAACGATGGGGCGCACCATGTAGGTGCCAGCGAGGCTCGCGATGGCGGCAACGGAGGCGAGCACGCCCACCGCGAGCAACGAGAACTTGGCATGCCCCATGTAGGAGAGCAAGCGGCGTACAGTGCGCTTGAGGTCGGCCGGGCGTGCTTGGGCTGCGGTCTTAGGCATGGCGCTCACCCCCTTCCAAGGGTGATCCGCATACGACGGAGGAAAACGGATCATTCGCGCAACCATCGTCGCTGCCGTCGCCGGCGTCCGCGTTCCTCGCAAACTCCATCTGCGAGGCATAAATCTCCTGGTATATGTTGTCGCCCGCTAGCAGTTCCTCGTGCGTGCCCACGCCGTGGACACGACCGTCGTCCAATACCACAATGCGATCGGCATCCATGACACTCGCGATGCGCTGGGCGATGATGAGCACGGTCGCATCGGGAATCCGAGCGATGTGCTCGCGAATCTTTGCGTCGGTCGCCATATCGACCGCGCTGGTGGAGTCATCAAAAATGAGCACGCGCGGATGCTTGAGCAGCGTGCGCGCGATGCACAGGCGTTGCTTCTGGCCACCCGAGACACCGGCGCCGCCTTGGCCCAACTCGCCGTCCAGCCCGCCGATGCGATCAAGGAACTCGTCCACGCACGCCGCGCGGCAAGCCGCGAGGAGCTCATCGTCCGACGCCTGCGGATTGCCCCACTGCAGATTCTCGCGCACGGTGCCCGTAAACAGCACGTTCTTTTGCAGCACAATGCCCACAGCGTCGCGCAAGGCGGCGAGGTCGTAGTCGCGCACGTCGCGTCCGCCCACAAGCACGGCGCCTTCGGTGGCGTCGTACAGGCGCGCAATCAGCTGCACAAGTGAGCTCTTGCCCGAGCCCGTGCCGCCGAGGATGCCCACCGTCGAGCCGCTCTCGATGC
>CABUSE010000079.1 GCA_902494135.1 uncultured Collinsella sp.
CTCGTCGGTGGCGTCGGGGCGGCCGTAGGCGATATTCTCGCGAATGGAGCGGTGGAACAGCAGCGCCTCCTGCGGCACGTAGGCAACCTGGCGGCGCAGGCTCTGCTGCGTACAGCGCGAGACATCCTGGCCGTCCACGAGCACGCGACCGCCCTGTACGTCGT
The DNA here is from genome assembly GCA_902494135.1 of uncultured Collinsella sp. Classification (GTDB taxonomy): domain Bacteria; phylum Actinomycetota; class Coriobacteriia; order Coriobacteriales; family Coriobacteriaceae; genus Collinsella. The sequence goes on from CABUSE010000079.1 coordinate 165, forward strand.
CCAGGCGCAGCAACAGCTTGGTGAGCGTCGTCTTGCCCGAGCCCGATTTGCCCACCAGGCCCACGCGCTGGCCCGCTGCCACATGGAGCGTCAGGTCGTTGAACACGCTCTCGCCCGCCGCGGCGTCACGGTATGCAAAGCTCAAGTGCTCAAAATCAATCGCGCCCTCGCGCACCTTGAGCTCGGGGGCATTCGCGTCGTCTGCCACCAGACGCGGCTCGTCCAGCACGCGCGTCATCTCGGCCGCATCGCCCAGCGCGCGGTTGATGCGCTGCATCATGGAGCTCACGTAGTTCAGACGCATGGTGAGGTTGTACGTATAGGTAAAAATCATGACGAGCGCGCCGGCCGAAATGCCAAACCACGCGTTGCCGCCCGCGACGAACACACTCACCACGGCCATGATAATGACGATAAGACCCGAGGTCGTAAAGTTGCGCTGCATCATGGCGTGCATCGATACCGTTTCGGCATCGAGCGCGGCGCGGTCGGCGGTATCGAATAGGTCGCGCTCAAAGTCCTCGCGCCCGCAGGTCTTGACGGCCAGGATATTCGTGACCGCGTCGGACAGCACGCCCGACAGCTTGTTCTGCGCGGCGGACGTCGCGGCCGAAAGCGGCATGATGCGCTTGTACATAAGCCAGACAAACGCAATGTAGACGACCATGATGCCCACCAGGATCACGGTAAATGCGGGCACCACCGGGGCGAGCGCCACCACTGTGCAGATGATCGAGGTGATGGTGGGGATGAGCGAATACACCGTCACGTCCACCAGCCCCGTGTAGCCGCTCATAAAACGGCTCGTCTGGCTCACAAGCGATCCGCCAAAGCGGCTGGTGTGGAACGTCATGGATTGATTGGAGAGCGTGTCGAAGCACAAGCGCGCCAGGTGATAGTTGCCCGCAATCTCGAGCTTGTAGACGGTGTAGTCCTGCAGTTTGGAGAGGATCTGGCCTACCAGGTTAACGAGCACGAGCGCCAAAATGTAAGGACCGAAGACCTCAAACACCTGGTCGCCTGCCACGGGGCCGGCCTGGACGCGGTCGACGATAAGCGCCATCACGTAGGTGTTGGCAAACGTAAGCAAAAAGATGTAGCCCGCCGACGAGAATACCGAGAGAAAGACGATCAGCGGCTGCGTGCGCGTGACGTCCCAAAAACGCTGCAATGTGCGGCGCACGGTGGAGCGTTTGAGCGGACTGGTGCTTCTCTGAGACATGGGCTTCCTTTCGCGTCTGATAGGGCGAAACGCCATTGTTGCACACTAAAGCGCACTTCAGGCAAGCACGATGCGAAAAGCGCCCGCGCAGTGCTTGCGCAGGCGCCCCGCCGTCCGTTGCGGCTAGCCCTCGTCTTCCTGGCCCGCAAGTAAGCCTGCGGACTCCAAGCCCAAAATCTCGTCGGCCTCCTCGGCATCTTCCAGGGCGTCGATGTCCTTGAGCTTGCGCTCCATAACGTTGGTGCGCGTGGTGATAATGCCCTCGACCGTCTTGCCCGCGGTCTCAATCTGCTGCTGGGCGCGGCGCAGCGCCGCCTGATAGCGCGGCAGCTCAGCCTTGACGGCGGAAAGCACGCATAGCACGTCGTCGGTGCGTTTTTGCAGCCTAAACGTCTGATAGCTCATCTGCAGGCTGTTGAGGATGGCGGCCATGGTGCTGGGGCCGGCAACGTTGACGTGATAGTCGCGGCCCAGGGTCTCGATAAGCCCGGGGCGGCTGACGACCTCGGCGTACAGGCCCTCAAACGGCACGAACAGAATGCCAAAGTTGGTCGTCGCGGGCACGCTCAGGTACTTTTCGCAGATGTCCTTGGCCTCGCGTTTGACCATCATATCGAGCGTCTTGCGCGCTGCGGCAACGGCCTCCGCGTCGCCCGACTCCTGGGCGTCGAGCAGATGCTCGTACGCGTCGCCCGGGAATTTGGAGTCAATCGGCAGCAGCACGGGATCGCCCTCGTCTACCGGCAGCTTGACGGCAAACTCAACACGCTCCGAGGCGCCAGGCTTGGTGGCCACGTTTTCCAGATACTGGTCGGGCGTAAGGATGTCCGCCAAGATCGCGCCCAGCTGCACCTCGCCCAAAATGCCGCGCGCCTTTACATTGCCCAGCACGCGCTTAAGGTCGCCCACGCCGGTGGCGATGGATTGCATATCGCCCAGGCCCTTGTACACAGCCTCGAGCTGGTCGCTCACCTGCTTAAACGATGCCGACAGGCGATCGTTGAGCGTACGGGAGAGTTTCTCGTCCACCGTCGCGCGCATCTGATCGAGCTGCACGTTGTTGTCCTTGCGAATGGCGCCCAGCTGGGCATCGACCGTCTCGCGCACCTTGTCCAGGCGATGCTCGATGCCCTCGCGGTTGGCGCCGAGCTGTTGAGCCGTCTCACGGCGCAGGTCATCCATACGGTCGCCGGCCTGCGAGAACTCACGCGCGATGGTCAGGTAGCGCTGCTGCTCTACGGCGGCGTCGGTCGTCTGCTGCTGCGCGATGGCGTTTGCCGTGCGGCGGGTTTCTGCCAGCGCGACGTTAAGAGCATCGAGCGCGTTGTTGGCCTGCTCGAGCGCCGCGAGCGTCTCCGCATCGTTGCCGCCACGCTCTCGCAACTCGGCACGAAGGCCTTTAAGCTGCAGGGCGCAAACCACAGCAACTCCCATCGCCACCAAGGCAATCACAACAAGCGCAATATCAATAGCAGACATAGACTCCGCCCAACAAACCCAATCGATTATCAATCAAAACCGCGATCAATCTTACCCCGCCACACGCACCGGGCGCTCCACGGCAGTCGGACAAATGGATAATGGGCCACAGGCGTCAAAACGCTAACTCTCCCAGCCGGCGCGGACGGTTGTTATGACATCGCCTAGGCGCTGGCCGAGAGCTGACAGATGTTGGAGCACTTCACTGGGCGAGGCACCGTTGAGGATGCAGGTGAGCGCATACGAGACCAGGAAAATCGCCGCAAGTCCTAACGGAATGAGTACAATCATCGCCAACGCGCGCAGACGCTGGCCCACGCGGCGGTGACGCGTGCGGCGCTTGTCAAACGCAAGCTCCTGCGCATATGAATCTTGTTGTACGGAATAGTTCTCTGGCGCCGATCCGCCCGCAGGCGAAACCGTAGGCGTAGCATTTTGCGCAGGGGGCTGGGCGGCTACCCCTTGCATTTGCATCTCCATGAGCCGTTGCTGCTGACGCAACATGCGCTCAGCTTGTTGCTGCGGAGTCTCAAGAAACAGGTCCATGCTGGCCTCCTCAATCGGAGCATTCGACGCTTGCGCCCAGCATCCCGCACCGCCAAGACCACGGCAACGCAATCCGTAGCAATAGCTGCAAAGTTTCTTGCTGACAAAAGCTGTCGAAAACCTCAACAACTCCCCCACCAGCACTTTCTTTGAGCTTTTTTCGCCAGCAATCTTTTGCCCTTCCGCCCTTGCGCCATCCGACCAAAACCTAACCAAAAGCTTGACGAAAATTGTGAAGACAGAGACCCCACACAAAAACGTGCCGCCCCAAAAGGGGCGGCACACAAACTTTAATATCAGCTTTTCAGTAACGAGCACGCGACGACCCAAAGCGGGCCGGGAGGGCCGGACTACCTTCCCTCAACGCGACCCTGCGAAGCCGTGAGCGAGGAGGGAAGGTAGTCCGGCCCTCCCGGCCCAGCTCACGCCAGCGCCACGCGCTAGTAGTTCACCACTTGCTCCTCAAAGTACGCCTTCGGGTGGTTACAAACCGGGCACACCTCGGGCGCCTCGGCACCAACATGCAGGTGCCCGCAGTTCAGGCACTTCCATACCTTCACGCCCTCGCGCTCAAACACCTCGCCCGACTCAATGCGCTCGACAAGCTTGTTGTAGCGCTCCTCGTGAGCCTGCTCGACAGCACCGACGCCACGGAACTTCTCGGCGATCTCGGTAAAGCCCTCCTCCTCGGCGGTCTTGGCGAACTCGTCGTACATCGTGGTCCACTCGTAGTTCTCGCCCGCAGCGGCATCACGCAAGTTGTCCAGAGTGTCGGGAACGGCGCCGTCGTGCAGATACTTAAACCACAGCTTGGCGTGCTCGGACTCGTTGCCCGCCGTCTCGGCAAAGATATTCGAGATCTGAACGTAACCATCCTTCTTGGCCTTAGATGCGTAGTAGCGATACTTGGTGTGCGCCTGGGACTCACCGGCAAAAGCGGTCTCGAGGTTCTTCTTGGTTTGGGAGTTCTCAAAATCCATAGGTGTACTTCCCTTCAACATATGCCGCCCGTAGGCTTCGAGCGGCCTTTTCTTTAGGATGCCCTCATGTCGAAAATCTAAACCTTACAATCCTGTTTTTCAGATTCGGGCGGGCTACACGCTTAGCCAGCGGTCGCCCTCCACGCGACAAAAGCCCTCACGCTCCAAGTCGGCCAAGATGCCTGCTACAAGATCGTGATCGACCGGCTCGCGGCCTGCCGCCGCCTCCATTTCGTTGACACCCGCCACCGCCTCGGCGAGTGTGATGCCCGCCGGCCGCCCATCGCGCGCAGCCAGCAGCATGCGCACAATATGGGCGCGCTTTTGACGGCGCGAGCCCTCAAACTTGGACTGACGGCTATAGCCTGCCGAGCGCCTGGACGGATTGGGCAGCGTCTTCTTAAGATACGCGCCATAATCCAGCAGCGCGTAATACCACGCGCGCGGCGTGTCGGCATCATCGAGCGGCACGGCAAAGGGAGCAATCTCATCCGCCGTCGCACCGGGAGCCGCCGGACAGGCGGCCTGAATCAGCGGCACCAGCTCGCGATCGGGAACGGCCGGCACATCGGGAAAGAAATGATGCAGAAAGACCGTACGCACGTTGGTCTCCAGATACACACCCGGTAGATCAAACGCAAACGACCGGATGCCCTGCGCCGTCGCCGGGCCAATACCGGGCAGAGCAACCAGGTCGCGCGTCTCACGTGGAAACTCCCCACCCCAGTCTTCCATAACGCACTGAGCGGCTCTGTGAAGCGCCAGGGCACGCCGGTTGTAGCCCATCCCCTGCCAAGCGTCCAAAACGTCGGAAGGAGCGGCCTGAGCGAGTGCCTGTACGGTCGGAAAGCGGTCGAGCCACGCGGGCATACGCGTCTCCACACGCGGCACCTGCGTTTGCTGCAGCATAACCTCGGAAAGCCAAATAATGTACGGGTCGCGCGTGCGGCGCCACGGAAGGTCGCGATAACGCAGGACCCCTTCCGAACGAATCATCGAACGAAAGGGGTCCTGAATCATGGCTATGCTCCTTATGCGGCGCTATTCCTCCCGGCAAGCGCACGCACAGGTGGCGTACTCGGGAAACGCGTCGCGGTCGGCGAACTTGGAATCGACGGCCGGGAACTGGCGGTGAGCGACGATATCGCCGAGCGAAACGGAATCGAGGTAGTCGCGCATCAACGCCTGAGCTCCGGCCCACAGGGGATGATAGCAGCACGCGCCCATGCGCGCACAGTCACCATCGGGCGCAGTGCAATCGTTCATAACCATAGGGCCCTGAACGGCCTCGACGACCTGGCGGATAGTAACATCGTCCGGACTGACCTTGAGACGCATGCCACCGTGGACGCCACGCAGGCTCTCCACAATACCGGCCTGGACCAAACCATGCTGAATCGAACGGGCAAACGAATACGGGACATTGACCTCTTCGGCAGCGGTGCGAACAGAAAGCAAACGCTCCGGATCCTCAGCAAGCATCGCCAGCATACGAAGGGCGTAATCAGTCTTCCTCGATATGTCCATTTTTCCCCTTTCAAGGAATACGAACAGCTCGAACGAGCTCCGGAGCCGAGCTTACGTCGAGACGTCAATGACCGTAGGACGCCCAAATAGCAAAACGGGTGCCCGCTGAATGCCGTTTTTGAAGCCTCTTGCATCAAAACGGCCCACAGTGCAACTGAGTATAACCTAACCCCCTGCTTCGTTGAACTGGTGTTGCGCAACAAACGCCTTGTTTGAGTACATGCCTCAAACGGAGCTTGTCCGGGAATTGGAAGGATTTGGTTTTGGGCGAAAGGAGCCGATGGGATCAAAGTCCTATCAAACGCAAAAAGCCACGTCCGAAGACGTGGCTTTAATTGCGTTGGCGGGAAGTACGGGGCTCGAACCCGCGACCTCCGACGTGACAGGCCGGCGCTCTAACCAAACTGAGCTAACTCCC
>CABUSE010000080.1 GCA_902494135.1 uncultured Collinsella sp.
AACAACGAGCACGTGCTGCAAAACCAGTTCTTGCTCGACGCCACCTTCCGCGGCGACTATGCGCCCGACACCCTCGAGTGCGCCAACCGCCTGGCTGCCGTCTCGGGCGGCACCATCGAGATCCTAGACGAGGATCTGGAAATCATGCGCGAGGCCGCGCTCTACAACGACTACCTGGGCGTTAACAACTACCAGTGCCGCTTCTTGAAGGCTTACGACGGCGAGAACGACCTGCACCACAACGGTACGGGCGAGAAGGGCACTGGCCGCTGGCGCGTTAAGGGTATTGGCGAGCATGTGAACAAGCCTGGCATCCCCACCACCGACTGGGACTGGATCATCTATCCCGAGGGCCTGTTCGATCTGCTCGTCTACATTAAGCAGCGCTACCCCAACTACAAGCAGATTTTCATCACCGAGAACGGCATGGGCTACAAGGACCCCTACAAGGACGGTTTTGTGGACGACCAGCCGCGCATCGACTACATCGAGCAGCACCTGCGTTGGCTGCTCAAGGCCATGGAGGTGGGCGTCAACGTGGGCGGCTACTTCCTGTGGAGCCTGCAGGATCAGTTCTCCTGGACCAATGGCTACAACAAGCGTTACGGCTTCTTTTACGTTGACTTTGAAACCCAGAAGCGCACGCCCAAGGCAAGCGCCTACTGGTACAAGCACGTGGCGCAGACCCGTCGTCTGGACTAGTGGCTGGCGGGGTTGCCCGCTCACACAACCTGTCCCCATTTCTCAGCCGGGGGCGGCACGTCACACGGCGCGCCGCCCCCGGTCTTTTTGTTTTTGAGCTGGTCGGGAGCCGTTTGTCTCGATCTGTAACATCTAGCCGAGTTTTTTGGTCCTAGCTGTTACAGATTGAGACGAACAGGATTGCTCTTTCCGAAGAATCTAAATCTGTAACACGTAGCCCGCTTTTGACCGTCTACCTGTTACAAATCGAGACAAACGGAGTAGGACCTAACCCCGTATGTCCCTAACAGTCGAGCGTTCGACCAGCGTACTCGGCACATGAATCGCCTCGATAGACGAGCTCTCTCCAATCGCCGCCTCAAACGCAAGCTTACCGACACCGCGCAAATCAAATCGCAGCGTCGTCAGCCGATTGTGAGGAACAAGTCCCTCGAGTGCGTCGTCGATACCAACCACGCTCACGTCGTCGGGCACGGACAGGCCCGCGTTCTCGAGCGCGGCGATAACGCCCAGCGCCATCTGGTCATTTGCCGCAAGCACGGCAGTCGGCGCCTGCGACCCGCCGGCAAGCACCTCGGCCGCAATCCGCTCGCCCATGGCGTACCCACTGTCCGCACTCCAATCGCCACGCAGCATCGGAGCGGCATCGACATGAGCACGACCCAGCGTATCGCGCCAACCGGCCTCACGAAAACGCGAGGAAATCGAGTTTTCCGGACCCGCCACAAACCGCATATTCGAGTGACCATGTTCCAGCAGATAATTGGTCAACAGCTCGCACGAACCATACTGGTCGGAGTCGATCGTCGTGCAGCGCGGATGCGCATACATGGACAGGATGACCGTTCGCACTCCCGGCTGGGGAACAAACTCCTCAAAATCGGGAGCCATGCGGTTCATGTTGAGAATCATGCCGTCGACGGGTCGCTCGACCATGCGGCGCGAGGCATCGGCAAGTGTATAGGGCTTGTCGCCGCCCATCTCGATCATAGTGACGGCAAAATCGTGCTCGCGCGCCGCTTGCATGATACCCTCGAGCGTCGCCAGGTTACCGACACGTGTGATGTTGTACATGCACAGGCCAATAGAACGATACGACCCGCCGCGCAACGCCGCTCCAGCAAAATTGGGACGAAAGCCCAGCTCTTCCATGGCGGCCAGCACACGCTTGCGCGTCTTTTCCGTCACGTTGGGCATACCGTTGACCACGCGAGACACAGTCTGGCGGCTCACGCCAGCGAGCGCCGCAACCTCTGCCGCGCTCGCCGAATGACCATTCCTTGTCTGCTGAGCCATGCCTTCCACGCTAACCTGCTTCCCAACTATTCCCCGCGCCCATGGCGCATCGTACATACATTGATAACGTGCTCATGATACCCGAGCCATATACCACAACATGAAAACTTCTGTCAATCAAAACCGCTTACCGAACAAATACAACCGTTCGCGGCTGTTTGAAGTTGTTTTGTTTCTATACATCCCAGCCGGATGTTAACGTGCTCATTGTCAAATGTTCACGTGCTCATTTTGGTTCTAATCATTTTAAGATAGTGTTTATCGGGCTTTTTCACCGCTGAACGCTAACCAGGGAGCCTCCTGAGCGCAAACGCACAATATCGAACAGCGAGACGAGAGGGTGTATGCATATGTCTTTGCTAAACCGCGTACAGCAGCTGCCGAAGGGCTTTGTTTGGGGCGCCGCAACCGCCGCGTACCAAACGGAAGGTTCCACGAAGGTGGCAGGCAAGGGTAAGACCATGTGGGACGATTACCTTGTCGCCCAGGGTCGCTTTTTGCCCGACCCGGCCAGTGATTTCTACAACCGCTACGAGGAGGATATCCGCCTTTCTGCCGAGCATGGACTCAACGCCATCCGTGTGTCCATCGCCTGGACCCGCATCTTCCCCAACGGCGACGATGCCGAGCCCCTCGCCGAGGGCGTTAAGCACTACCACGAGCTGTTCGCCTGCTGCAAAAAGTATGGCGTCGAGCCCTATGTGTCCCTGCATCACTTTGACTCCCCCGCCGCCCTGTTCAACCAGGGCGACTGGCTCAACCGCAAGACCGTCGACGCCTATGTGCGCTATGCCGAGTTCTGCTTCCGCGAGTTCCGCGAGGTCAAGAATTGGTTCACCATCAACGAGCTCATCAGCCTCTCGCACTCCCAATACATCCAAGGCAACTTCCCGCCCAACCATCACTTTGATGTGACGAGCGGCATCCAGAGCCAGCACAACGAGCTCGTTGCCCACGCCCGCGCCGTCAACCTGTATAAGGATCTTGACGAGACCGAGCACCTGGGCGGACGCATTGGCATGGTCAACGTCCTGACGCCGGCATATCCTGCCACAGACTCGCCCGCCGACCAGCACGCCGCCGACCTGTACAACGCCTTCTACACCGACTTCATCATGGACGGCGCCTTCCTGGGTCACTACTCCGCGCGCACCCTCTCACTCATCAACGAGATTCTGCGTGCCAACAACGCCACGCTTACGGTTGAGGACAGCGACATGGAGGAGCTCGCCAAGGCGGCGCCCCGCAACGATATGTTCGGCCTCAACTACTATCAGTCGGCGTTTATCGCCGCCTACGATGGCGAGTCCACCAACAGCTTTAACGGCACCGGAGACAAGGGCACCTCGTGCTTTAAGTTTAAGGGCGTCGGGCAGCAGGTCGATATGCCGGGTATCCCCACCACCGACTGGGATTGGCTCATCTACCCGCAAGGCCTCTACGACACGCTCAAGCACATCAGCGCCACCTATCCCAACCTCCCCGTCATCTATATCACCGAAAACGGCCTGGGCCACAAGGACCCCGAGCCCGACGCAAACGGCATCGTCGCCGATCCCGAGCGCATCGACTTTGTCGACCAGCACATGGAGAAGGTGCTCCAGGCGCGTGCCGAGGGCGTCGACGTCCAGGGCTACTTTATCTGGAGCCTGCAGGACCAGTTCTCGTGGGCCAATGGCTATAACAAGCGCTACGGCCTGTTCTACATCGACTTCGACACGCAAAAACGCTACATCAAGCAGTCGGCACTCTGGTACAAGGAGCTCGCCGACACTATGGCGGACGCGCAGTAGCGCATCGCCTCGCTTTCCCCCGAGGGGGAGCGGCCCCATGCGATACAAACCCAGCCGCTCCCCTCTCTCCCCCTGGGACCGACCCCGCCTGCACCCGGGCTTTTAGCAAGCGGGAGACCATATAGGTTTTCAACGTCCATGCCATTAAGATTTCATGCAAAGAGGAGCGTGAACTATGGAATCGATCGTTAAGTTCTTGGAGAAAGGTCAGCCGTACTTCGACAAGGTCTCTAAGAACATCTACCTTCAGGCCATTAAAGACGGCTTTTTGGCAGCAATGCCCATCATCCTGTCTTCTTCTGTCTTCCTGCTTATTTCGACCCTGCCGGGCGTTGTCGCCACGGTCGGCGGCTTTACGCTGCCCGACTGGTGGAACGTCGACGTCGTGAACTTCTGCAACAAGGTTTACAACTTCACGATGGGCGTCGTGGGCATCATGGTCGCCGGCACCACCGCAAGCGCGCTGACCGGCTCCAAGAACCGCCGCATGCCTGCCGGCAAGGCCATCAACGCCACGAGCACCATGGTCGCCGCCATGTGCGCTATGCTCATCTTGGCCGTTACCCAGACGAGTGCCAAGATCGACGGCGCCGATGTCTCGGTGTTCTTTACCGACAACATGGGCACCAAGGGCCTGCTGAGCTCCTTTGTCGCCGCATTTGCCACGGTCAACATCTATGCCTTCTGCATTAAGCGAGACATCACCATCAAGCTGCCCAAAGAAGTCCCCGGCGCCATCGCCCAGAACTTCCGCGACATCTTCGCCTTCAGCTTCTCCATCCTGTTTGTCGCCGTCATCGACGTTATCTGCCGCACCTGCTTGGCCGTCCCGTTTGCCAACGTTATCTCCACGCTGGTGAGCCCGCTGTTCGCCGCTGCCGATTCCTACGCCGGCCTCGCCCTCATCTGGTTCATGATCCCGCTGTTCTGGTTCATGGGCATCCACGGCCCCTCGGTCGTTAAGCCTGCCCTCAACGCCGCGCTGTTTGGCAACATCACCACCAACCTCGCCACGCTGCAGGCCGGCGGTCACCCCGCCCTCGCCCTGACCGAAAACTTCGGTAACTACATCGGCGAACTCGGCGGCACCGGCGCCACGTTCATTGTCCCGATCATCTTCCTGCTCTTTATGCGCTCCAAGCAGCTCAAGGCCGTCGGCAAAGCCTCTGTCGTGCCCGTGATGTTCGCCGTCAACGAGCCGCTGCTGTTCGCCGCGCCCATCATCCTCAACCCGTACTTCCTGATCCCGTTCCTGTTTGCCCCCGTGGCCAACGTCCTCATTGGTAAGTTCTTCATCGACTTTTTGGGCATGAACGGCTTTATCTATGCCATGCCGTGGGCACTCCCCGGACCGATCGGCACCTTCATCGACACCAACTTCCAGCCGATCTCTCTGGTCCTGGTTGTCGTCCTGCTGGTCGTTGACTTCTTGATCTACTACCCGTTCTGCAAGGCCTACGACAACGTCCTGTGCAAGCAGGAGGCCGAGACCCTGGCCGAAGAAGAGGCCGAGGAGACCAAGGCCGTCAAGACCGCTGCCGCCCCCGCCGTTGAGGCTCCTGTTGTCGAGACCGCTTCTGCCACTGAGGCCTCCGCAGCTCCGTCCGCCCTTAAGGGCAAGGATCTGAGGGTTCTGGTTCTGTGCGCTGGCGCCGGCACCTCTGCACTGCTCGCCAACGCGCTTAAGGAAGGCGCCGACGAGCTGGGCATCGACATTACCGCCAACGCCGGTGCCTACGGCAGCCACTACGCCATCATGGACCAGTACAACGTCATCGTCCTGGCTCCGCAGGTTCGCACCTATTACAACGAGATGAAGGCCGACACCGACCGCCTGGGCATCACGCTGCTGTCGCCCAAGGGCAAACAGTACATCGACCTCACTAAGGATCCCAAGGGTGCCGTCGCCTGGATCGAGGAAAACCTCGAGGCATAAGACGCTGACACCACCTGCCGCTTGCAGACAATAAATGGCCCGTGCATCGATGTGTGATGCGCGGGCCATTTTGTTTAGACCGCACCCGTCCTCCTGTTCATCTCAATCTGTAACATCTAGCCGAGTTTTTCGGTCCTAGCTGTTACAGATCGAGATGAACGCACAGGCCAAGCCGAAAATCTCAATCTGTAACATGTAGACCACTTTTGACCGTCTAGTTGTTACAGATCGAGACAAACGGAATAGGCCGAGCACGTCTACGCCCGCAAGTCCTTTACGCTGGAACGCTCGACCAACACGCCCGAGACGAGCGTACGGCTTCTGGAGCTCGGAGCTTCCAGACCCGCGACGACCTCGTTGAGCGCACGGACGCCCAGCTCGCGGTGGCGAAACTTCACCGACGTCAGAATCGAGTTGGGAATCGTCTTATAGAGCTCATCGTCGAAGCCGATCACGGACACATCATTGGGCACACTGAGCCCTTTGTCACGTAGAGCCATCATCACGCCGTTTGCCATGCAGTCGTTAGCAGCGAGGACCGCCGTGCAATCGGGCTTATCGGCAAGCACAAGGCCCGCGGCATAGC
>CABUSE010000081.1 GCA_902494135.1 uncultured Collinsella sp.
CGACGCTGCGCGGGCCGCATTTGGACAATCTGACGTTCAACTTCAAGGGCGCGACCAGAAGGTCAGCGCCCTTTCGTTTCACGTCACCTTGTCTCAAATGCGACCCGCTCGCTGTCCGTTCTCTACCTGCGGCGTCGTCTTGCTCCGAATGCGGCTCGCTCGCTGTCGTTGCCGAAACATCGGCGTTGCCGGACTAGTCATTGGGGACGTTCATAAATGACTACTCAGGAATGAGCGTGGATAATCTCCCGTTTTTGGCCTGTGTGCAGGCTCAAAGTGGGAGATTATCCACGCTCGCTTTAATTTGCCTGGGTTGCGATGCCTATCTAATCGGCTCGGCGTCTTCCCTGAGAATCGAAAGATACTCTTCATACCCGTACTGCCGGTATCTCTGTCTTGACTCGTCGAGCGGACGGAGGATACCCAATTCTTCAAATGATTTGACGAGCGAGCTCGCGGTACTCCTGCCGATATCGAGTTGGGCAGCGATGAATGCGGTGTCGACGATGGGGTGCTCTTCAAGAATGCCCAACAGCCTTTGCCCGTTTGCAGCAGTCCTTCCGAGATTTTCGGTAATGGTTGCTGTGGAACGGTTATGGAGGTCAACAAGGTTTTTTAAAGACCCTACCGAGTCCTTCGCACTCTCGAGAAGACTGTTGCAGAAAAACTCTATCCATTCCTCGTAAGTGCCTCTCTCCCTTACGGATGTGAGTTGCCGGTAGTACTCGCTTCGATTTTTCTTGAACTGGAACGATGGATAGAACAAGCAAGAATGAAGAACGCCATCATTGATGAGCATAAGTGTAATGAGAAGCCTGCCCAGGCGACCGTTTCCGTCTAGGAATGGATGGGCAGTTTCAAATTGGTAATGGACGAGCGCCGCCCGCACAATCGGATCCATTTCGACTTGAGGCTCATTGATAAAGCGTTCGAGGTCCTGGAGCGTGTTACTCAAATCTTCAATGTTTGGAGGGACAAACGATGCGGTTGCAATGGTGCAGCCTGAGGGGCCAATCCAGTTTTGTGAGGAGCGCAGCTCGCCTGGATTCTTCTCCGTTCCGCGCACTCCGTCCAGCAGGACCGCATGAACTTGCCTAAGAAGTCTCGTGCACAAGGGCATCTTTTTGAGCAGTTCTACGCCGCGGTCGACAGCACGGACGTAATTCACGACGTCTGCGACATCTTTATGATGGAGTTGTGTTTGCGATGGACTAAGTAGGTCGTCAAACGTGCACTGGGTTCCCTCAATTTGCGAAGAAAGGAGTGCTTCTTTGCGCACGTACATTGTCAGATACATATCGGCGTTGGGAACAAAGTAGAGCATGCCTTCAAGCTCTCCAAGCTTTCGTGAGCATGCGGAAAGCGTGCGATAGGTTTCCTCGGTGAGGTTTAGCTGCCTCAATGATTGCAAGGGCGTTGGAAAAAACGAATAGTAAGCCAATTTCCCCGATAGATTATTGCGGAGCGTTCCCTGGCCGTTCTCCTCGATTTGCATCGCGCCCTCCATATCTTTAGTGCCGGAAACTCGTTATTAGGCCAATCATATCAATTCTAATAACGAGTTTATGGCGAAAATAGTTATTAGAGTCGATTTGAATAATCTAATGACGAGAAGTCGTTATTGCTTTGGTGCAAGGTGGTCGAGTGGTCCCTCGGGCGCAGAGGAAAACGGAGCATTCAACACGAGCGTGGATAATCTCCCGGTTTTGGCCTGTGTGCGGGCTCAAAGTGGGAGATTATCCACGCTCGTTAGATATGCGTCCGAAAATCCACGCTCGTCGCTACTTGAGCCCGGGCAGGCGGGTGTAGGGGAATGGGCGCTCTAGGAATTCAGCGCAGCGGGCGTAGTCTTTGGCGAAGTAGCTGCTGTAGAGCGAATCGAGCACGTATTGCACGGCGATGTGGCTGGCGAACTGCGTGATGCGATGCGTCATACTCTCGTGGTCACTTACCGTGAGGTAGGCGGCAAAGCCAGGGTGAATGCGAGCGCAATAAGGCGTGCCGATGACGATGACCGGGACATGCCGGCTGCTGAGAATCGGCAAGATGTCCTTGAGGTTGGGGGCAAGGCCGCTGTAGGAGATGACGATTGCCGCATGGTCGGGACCCGAGGCGAGCGCCGTACGCACCTGGGCCTCAGCGCCGTCGTGGCACGTTGCGCTTTTGCCGGCGGAGAGCAGGCGGTCGCGGAACATTCCTGCTGGATAGAGGTTGTGCGAGCCCGTGTAGATGTCGGCCTGTCGGGCGTTTGCGATGAGCTTGGCGGCGTGGTCAAGCTGCGTGGGGTCGAGCAGCTCCTGCGTTTCGGCCAGCGTGGTCTGGTAGAGCCCTTCCATGCGCTCCATAACCTGCAGGCGATACTCAGCTTATCGACCCGCGATGCAAAGGAGATACTCATCCCACGAGCACTACCGGGAAGGGCTTGCGATTCGAGCCCTCACCTTAGCAATTTGATCATTTGGCACTATAATCACCATAGGCATGCGCATAACGTTGCGCTTAATCAAGAGGAGAAAACATATGGGTCTGTTTGACATGTTTAAGAAGAAGGCTGAGCCCGCGGCAGCTGCTGCTCCGGCCTCCATCTCTGCTTCTGCTGGCGCCGACGTGCTGTGCTCGCCTGTCAAGGGCAAGGTCATCAAGATGGCCGACGTGCCCGATCCCGTCTTTGGTGGCGAGGTTCTGGGCAAGGGCTGCGCTGTGTGGCCCGAGGACGACCTGGTCTACGCTCCCTGCGACGGCAAGGTGACCGTCACCATGGGTCACGCCGTGGGCCTGCAGTCCGATAGCGGCATCGAGGTTCTGGTGCACGTTGGCGTCGATACCGTCAACATGAACGGTGATGGCTTCGAGGGCTTCGTCAAGGCCGACGACGTCGTGAAGGCCGGCCAGCCCATACTCAAGATCGACCGCGCCAAGATCGCTGCCGCCGGTTACAAGGACTGCGTCGTCGTGGCCGTGTCCAACACCGCCGAGTTTGCCGACGTCGAGCTCGCCGTCGAGGCCGAGTCTGCCGTCGCCGCCGGTGACGCCATCGTTAAGGTCGTCCGCAAGTAAACTGCGGCGTCCAAAGGATGTGCAAGGGTGGTCGGGTTTTCCGGCCACCTTTTTTATTGCACCGTGGGGAAGCGTTTTATTGCACGTTGGGCGGGCTTGCAAACCGTTCGGACGCTAAAACGAACCGACCACGCCTTCGCGTTGCCGAGGGTGTTCATAAGTGGATAGTATGGGCTTACTTATTACAACGTGTGCCGCGTCCGGGAAGCGCGGTGCCGCTCATTGGGAGGAACAACATGAAAAAGAAGCTGCTGCTTGCGCCCCTCATGGCCGTCTTGGTTGCATGCGTGGTCGTGCTTTCCGGCTGTGGAGGTCCTTCGGTTGAGGAGCTCATCACCGAGGATCTTACGACGCAGTTTGACGAGGTCAAGAACGGTGGCGACGACTTCCTCTCTGGTCTGGAGGAGGCTTCGGGCGACGAGTTCGAGCAGCTGGGTATCGATCCCAAGGAGTACGCCAAGACCTATCTTGAGGGCTTTGACTACAAGATCGGCGACGTGACGGTCGACGAGGACAAGGGTGTCGCGACCGCCGAGGTCTCTATTACATGCAAATCTATGAACAAGATCGTCGAGGACTTCTCCACCCAGTATCAGGAGAAGGTTGCTGCGCTTGACACGGTTCCTTCCGATGACGAGCTGTACAAGATGGCCGGTCAGGTTATGGTCGATGTGACCAAGGCCACCGAGCCCAGGAAGACCACGGTTATCTTCAAGTACACCTGCAACGACGATGGCGAGTGGTCTGCCGACGACTCCGTCAACTCCGAGATGATGGATGCAATGCTGAGCTAGTTCGTTGCGGCGTTTTACCAAACGCCGCAACTGCTCGACGTTGCGCGGGCACCAGAACGACAACTTGTCATTCAAAGAGGACGGTATGACCAGAAGGTCTATGCCGTCCTCTTTTCATGCCAATTTGTTCGCTCTGGTGTCCGCTCGCTGTCCGTCCTCTACCTGCGGCGTTGCCATTGTTGGGGTAGTCGTTGGGGCGTTCTTGTCTGACTAGTCGTTTAAGAACGTCCCCAACGACTACTTTCCGCGCAACAGCATTGTCGCAGCTGCGTTAAGCAGTGTCGCTCGTTACTCGCCCAGGATTAGCGCTGCGAGCTCGCCCTGGGTGTCCACCACGTAGTCGGCGCCGGCGGCTTCCAGCTCTGCGCGGCCGCGGAAACCCCAGCTGACGCCCGCACTCTTAAGGCCGGCGTTGTGGCCGGTCAGGATATCGACATTGGAATCGCCCACATAGAGCGTGGTCGCCGGGTCGGCGCCTAGCTCTTCCATCACATGCAGCGTGACGGGTGCTTCGGGCTTGGGCGGAAACGCATCGACACGGCCCTGCACCAGCGCAAAGCGCTCGGAACCAAAATACTTCTCGATAAGCGGAGCCGCCGAGACGTGGTCCTTGTTAGTGAGCACGGCAAGCTGAACGCCCGCGGCGCGCAGGCGGTCGAGCATCTCGATCGTGCCGGCATAGGGGGCGGTGTGGTCCTCCTTGTGCTCGCCGTAGTAAGCCCTAAACTCGGCAAGCGTTTGCTCAAACATACGGCTGTCGCCCGCATACTCGGCAGGCATAAAGCGCTCAACCAGCTTGAGCATGCCGCTTCCCACCTTGTAGCGGTACTCGTCGACGGCAAACGTGGGCCAGCCGTGCGCCTCGCAGGTATGGTTGCCGGCGGCCGCCAGGTCCTCGAGTGTGTTGAGGATGGTGCCGTCCAGGTCAAAGATCACATGGGAAAAAGCTGCTGCCATAAAAACTCCCGTCATTGGGTTTAAAACGCACCCCATAATACTGGGCTTCCGCGTTGGGCGTGCTTGGAATCTGAACATCTCCAGGGGTATCAGGCCGCATCGCGCCGACCGTGTGGTTTCGCCCTAGCAAATCCTCGGCAGCTGCTCTCCTACGAGCATGTCGAGGATGCGGGTCGAGCCCCAACCGGTACGTACGCGCACGGCGGGGCGGGCGCCCTCGGCAAGTGGCAGCACGCGACCGATGACGGCGGCGTTCTCGCCGTAGCGGGCGGAACGCATGGCGGCTAGAGCCGCATCGGCCTGCTCGGCCGGCACCACGGCGACCATCTTGCCCTCGTTCGCCACCTGCAGCACGTCATAGCCGAGCATTTCGCAAGCTGCCTGCACGTCGGGACGCACGGGCACGGCATCCTCGTCGACCTCCATGGCAACATTGCTGGCCTGGGCAAACTCGTTGAGTGTGGACGCTAGGCCACCGCGCGTGGGGTCGCGAAAGCAACGCGTGCCGGGCGCTGCGGCCAGAACGTCGGCAATCAGGTGGTTGAGCGGAGCGGCATCGCTTTCGATCGTGCTCGAAAACGCCAGGCCCTCGCGTTGACTCATGATGGCGATACCGTGGTCGCCCAGCGTGCCCGACACCAGAATGACATCGCCGGGGCGGCAGTTGGCGCCGCTGAGCGCCACGCCCGCGGGTACCTCGCCCACGCCGGCGGTATTGATGTAGACGCCGTCGGCCCCGCCGCGCTCGACCACCTTGGTGTCGCCCGTGATTATGGACACGCCCGCCTCATGCGCCGTCTCGGCCATCGTCTGCACAATCTGGCGGAGCTTATCCATGGGATAGCCCTCTTCGAGGATAAAGCCGCACGACAGGTAGCGCACGTTGGCGCCCGAGGTCGCGACGTCGTTGACGGTTCCGCACACGGCGAGACGGCCGATGTTGCCGCCGGGGAAGAACTGCGGCGAGACTACAAAGCTGTCGGTTGACATGGCGATGCGCCCGCTCGCGGGCAGCGCGGCGACGCCGGCATCGTTGCCCTCGAGCAGCTCGGGCGACCCAAAGGCATCCAAAAAGACCTCATCGATGATGCGTTTCATCATCTGACCGCCAGAGCCGTGGCCTAACAGGACGGTGCTGTCGGTGATGCTATGGGACATATCCAAAACTCCAATCGTGGGTGGTGCCAGTGTGCGGGTGCGTCCGGGCTAGTTACGGTAGCGATAGTACGCCGCGCAGCTGCCCTCGGAGCTCACCATGCACGGTCCGACGGGGTGCTCGGGCGTGCAGGTGCGGCCAAAGAGCGGGCAGCTGCTCGGCGTAATGGCCCCGCGCAGCACGTCGCCGCAGCGGCACCCACGCGGCTCGACCGTCGCCTCAACGGGCACGTCAAAGCGAGCGCGGGCATCAAAGCGCGAGAACTCGGGGCGGATGGAAAGGCCCGAGTTGGCAATCGGCCCCAGCCCGCGCCACGTGGTGTCGCATGGCTCAAACACCTGCTCGACC
>CABUSE010000082.1 GCA_902494135.1 uncultured Collinsella sp.
GCCTGCGGGTCGGCGTTGCCAACATCCTCAGAAGCCTGAATCATAATACGACGAGCGATAAACTTAGGATCCTCCCCCGCGTCAATCATGCGCGCGAGCCAATAGATCGTGGCATCGGGGTCGCTACCGCGCATGGACTTAATAAATGCACTGATGATGTCGTAGTGCATGTCACCGTTTTTGTCGTACGAAAAGCCACGACGCGGGTTGGCAATCTTAACGTCATCCACGGTAATGGGATAGCGCTCCCCCGCCGCCGGCGCCGGCGTTCCCTCGGTATCGGGACGTGTGACGGCAATCTCGCTCGCAAGCTCGAGCGTCGTGAGCGCCGAGCGAGCGTCACCCGCTGCCAGCGTGCAAATGGTCTTAACCGTATCCTCATCGGCCGAGAACTTACCGTTCAAGCCCTGCGGTGCCTCAAGCGCACGTTCAATAAGCGTGGCGATATCCTCATCCTTCAGATGCTCAAGCTCCACCACACGCCCACGCGACAACAGTGCCGAGTTGACCTCGAAGTACGGGTTCTCCGTCGTAGCGCCAATCATAATGACGGTACGGTTCTCAACTGCATGCAGCAGGGCATCCTGCTGCGACTTAGAGAAGCGGTGAATCTCATCGATGAATAGAATGGTGCGGCGGTCGTACGTATTCAGGCGCGTCTTGGCCTCATCAATCACACGACGCAGGTCCTTCACGGTACCCGTGACGGCGCTGACCTCGACAAACTCGCTCTTGGTATGGTTGGCGATAATGTAGGCCAGCGTCGTCTTGCCCGTACCGGCCGGCCCATACAGAATCACGCTCGAAAGCACGTCGTGCTCGATCGCGGCACGCAGCCATGAACCCTTACCGGCGGCCTTTTGCTGGCCCACGTACTCGTCGAGCGAATTGGGGCGCATGCGCACCGCAAGCGGCGCATTCTGAAAGGAACGCTCGCGCGTCGAAGCAGAAAAAAGGTCGTCCATAGCCATCCCGTGTATCAATCAAAAACGTTTTCCACTAACAGTATACCGAATTAATACGAACTACCGTTCGTTAATATAGGTACGGTGCGGAAACTCCAGACCAGGGAACAGCTTGCTCGTCAGCTCGCAGAAATAACCGTCCGTCATGCTCGCGATATAATCCACAACGGCTTGATCCTTGTCGTCCTGCCAGGCATAGGTGCGATCATAGTAGGAAAGCTGCTGCTCAATGCGCGAAATATGGTGCTTAAAGATGTAAGAGGACTCGTCGCCACTGTTTAGATCCCGCAGGCAACGGTCGTAGAGCTTTTCGAACGCCTCGCGCAGCTCCGCCTCGGAATCGCCTTCGATACCGCCCTTGCTATAGATCTTCTCGTAGTTCTCGCGCTTGGCTCGGCGAATTTCCTCAAACAGGTCCTCGCTCATCTCGATGCGCGGCTTACCATAGCTGTGCTCAACGATATCGATGGAGGCATGCGTGAGGATCCAACTGTTGTAGGCACCGCCCCGGCCATCATCAAAAGCGTCGGGCGAAAGCAGGCCCGCCGCGATCGCATCCTGACGGTCACGACCGACGTAGGCAAGAATATCCGAGATGCGAACGACGCAGCCCTCGAGCGTCATGGGACGCAGATGCTCAATTTCACTATAGCCCGTGGCAATGCAATCCTCAACCGTCTGGTCAAACTGGTCAAAGGAGCCCATGTCCGAGAGCTCAAACACACGCTGCTCGTACTCGCCGTTATGGCATAGCACGCCGTCGAGCGTCTGGAGCGACACGTTGCGGCCATACAACGCGTCGAGCACGCGAACCGACTGCACGTTATGGAAAAAATAACGCCCCGTACGCTCGTGATAGATATCGTTGAGGAAGCGCTCGCCGGCATGGCCGAAAGGCGTGTGTCCCAAGTCGTGACCCAGGCCAATCGCCTCGATCAGATCGCAATTGAGCCCCAGGGCACGTCCTACATCGCGAGCGATGCGCGAGACAAGCTGCACGTGTAGACCGCGACGCGACAGGTCATCGTTGCTGCGAAAACTAAAGACCTGCGTTTTGCCTGCATAACGAGTGTATGCGGGCAGATGCAAAATCTTTTCGGTATCGCGCATAAAGGCCGGACGCATGAGCGTGCCTTTGTCGGCGGCGCGATCAATACGACGAATGACCTGATCGTCGTTGCAACGATACGGGTTGACATAGCCCGAAGCACGATCGGCGGCAATGCGCTCGACAAGTTCGGGCGACAACGCCGAGGGAATACGGTCCATGCGCGCCTTAATGACGACCGTTTCTTGATTAGATGCCATGGCATGCTCCTTAAGAAGGACGCGCAATCGGTTACAAAGTGCAGCCCACGACCTCGATTATGGCAAAAATCGGCACTAAAAACGGGAGCAATGGCAGGGAGCGCGATTTTGTGAAGAGGCAGGAAAGGGCCAGAGCCAGGAGTGCGACGGCAAATGCCACGATGCCACCCATAGGGTCGAGCGTGCAAAGCGCGAAGAGCGCCTTGGCATCCCCCATGCCGATGCCCGGGATTTGGCGAAGACGACGCCAGAGGGACTCAGTCAGCACGAGAGCAAGATACACAATGACGGCAAGACCCGCGTGGTCAAGCGCTGTGTTAACGCCTTTGTCGAGCCAAACGCCCACTAACGCCGTCACCGCACACGCACCGGCAAGTTCATTGGGAAAACGTCGCTGACGGGCATCAATCGCCGCGCCGGCAAAGATGCAAATCCAAAACGGGATATAAAACATCGAGTACCTCCTCGAGCTGCATCGCAAAAGCAAAAACCACCACAAAGGTGCCTGTCCCCTTTGCAGTGGTTTTGGTGGTGGTTATTTGGCGCCTTGCATGACCTCGTCGAGGGTGACGTTTACGGCATGCTGGGTAGGAACCCAGTCGACCTTCAGGAACAGCGCGGCCACCGTGATGGGGATATAGCTGAACATAAAGATCGGGAAGGTAAACAGGTTAGTCACCAGACGCCACTTTTGCGCGCAGTGAATGTGCTTGTACTCAAAGATAGTCGTGAGCAGCGCCAGGATAAAGAAGGTCTGATACATCATGGCGAAGGTCATAATGAGCGAAGCGGCGCACGCCTGCATCTCGACTTCGGTAGCCAAGAAACCATGCGAAAGGCCACCCACAATCAAGAACGTCGCATTAGCGAGCATCGAGATCAGCGATAGCAGCATACCCGGGGCGATCGTCATGAACATGTCGTAGGCGGCAAAGCGATGATAGCGGAACGTCGACTTGACCAGATGCTTGCCGTAGGTAAAGAACACCTGGTAAAAGCCCTTGGTCCAGCGCATACGCTGCTTCCAGGATGCCTTGAACGTCACGGGTTGCTCGTCAAAGAACTCCGCCGGCGCATAGCCAATGCGAATACCGTGAATAGCGCAGAACGTAGTGAACTGAATGTCCTCGGTCAGCGTGTGGAACTGCCAGCCGTGCATGCCCTCAATAACACTGGCGGAGATGAGGTAGCCCGAACCCGAGACGGCGCAAGACGTCTTACAGATATTACGCGCGTTGTTGAGAAAGCGCGCCTCGCGCAGGTACCAAGTAGCATTAGCTGCCGAGATCCACGAGCTGCCAAAATTCTTGGAGTTGCGATAGCTCGTGACCACATGGAATCCCTGGTCAAAGGCATCGTTCATCTTGGACACGTAATCGCGGGAGATAACGTTATCGGCATCGAAGATAAAGTAGCCTTCAAACGTGTCGGGATACTCGTTAAGGATGCGGTCGAAGCCAAAGTCCATGACCCAGCTCTTACCCTTACGGGCAAGATCATTGCGCTCGTAAACAATGGCACCTGCCTCGCGCGCGAGCTGTGCGGTGTTGTCGGTGCAGGCGTCGGCAACCACGAAGACCTCGATAAGCTCGGACGGATAATCCTGGTCCTTGATGGAGCGAACAAGGTTGGCGATCACGGCCTCCTCGTTATGCGCCGCGATAAAGAAAGCATAACGATGGAGTTTTTTGGCCTTGGGAGGCGCGACCTCGCCACGAAGAGCGCCAATGACAAAGAAGACCACCTGGTACAGAAAGCAGACCGTGAGCAGCGTGACGACAATCTGGTTGAAGACCACGATGGGTGTGTTGGTTTGTAAAAAGGCGAGCATGCAGGCTCCCGAGAACGCGTTACGTAAACAACCGTATATCTTACCGCAGGCTTACCGAGTTCAAGAAACCACCTAATACTGGCTAGGCTTCGAGCAGACCGAGCTGAGAGACGATTTCGTCACCGGCGGCAGTGCGACCGAGCGAGCGCGGAGCCAGATCGTCAAGAACCGCGGCGAGATCCCAGGGCAACTCGTCGCGGCACTCAATGCGCTCCCCCGTCACGGGATGGTCGAACGCCACGCGCCAGGAATGAAGGAACTGCCTGGTCAGACCCTGATCGGCACGCGCATCGCACTTGCCGTAGAGCGGATCGCCCACGCAGGCGTGGTTGATATAGCGCATGTGCACACGAATCTGGTGCGTTCTGCCGGTAAACAGGTGGCACTCGACAAGCGTGTAGCCGTCGTCGAAACGCGTGGAATCAAAGCGCTCGAGCACCTTGAAGGTCGTAATGGCCTGACGGGCAAAGGGGTCGTCCGAAACCGCCATCTTGACGCGGTCGCGCGTCGATCGGGCAATACCGGTATTGATGGTGCCCTCGTCCATGGCGATGTGCCCGTGGACAAGCGTGATATAGCGACGATCGAGCGTGCGCGTGCGGATAAGATTTTGAAGCGTGCGCTGGGTGTCGTCGTCTTTTGCCGCGAGCATAAGGCCCGAGGTATCGCGATCCAGGCGATGCACGATGCCGGGGCGGTCCTCACCCTGCACGGTACCAAGATGATCGATACCGCAGTGGTAGACCAAGGCGTTCGCAAGGGTGCCGCTCTCGTGGCCATGGGCGGGATGGCACACCAGCCCGCGCTGCTTGGAGAGCACAATGAGATAGTCGTCCTCATAGCGAATGTCGAGCGGGATGGCCTCGGGAATCACATCGGTGGGATCGTGCGGCTCGGGCAGGTCGACCGAGATGCGGTCACCGGCGCGTACGGCATACTTTTTTGACAGACAGGTCTCGCCGTTCACGATTACGGCGCCGCCCTCAATCAGATGCGCGCAGGCAGAGCGCGTGGGGCAGCCGTCGTTGGCACCCAGAAAGGCGTCGAGACGCTGGCCAGAGCAATCGTCGGCAACAAGAATATGGATGTCGGCCATTAACGCTCATTCCTTTCGCGAATCTTGCGGGCACGCTCCCCACGCTGCTGGGCCTTGCGCTTAGCGCGGGCCTCGTCACGGGCGTTAAGCTCGGCGGTCGCATCGACCTCACGGGCAGCGGGGCTCAAGAACATGTAACCGAAGAGGGCGAGCACGACGCCCAAGGTAATGCCGATATCGGCCACATTAAAGACGGGGAAGTCGACGAAGGTGGTGGCAATAAAATCGGTCACGAAGCCAAAGGCCAAACGATCGATAGCGTTGCCGATAGCACCGCCCGCAACCATCGCCATGCCCACAACCTCAAGATGGGCGAGCTGGGGTGCACGAACGAGGTACACGGCAATAGCGATAATGACCGCCAACGCCAGCACGGCAAACGCGATGCCATGCCCCTCGCCCATACTAAAGGCAGCACCGATATTGCGGACAAACATAAAGTCGATGACACCGGGGATGAAAGTAACATGCAAAGCTTCGCCCACGGCACGAACCTCAAGCTTGGTCAGCTGGTCAACAAGCAGCACAACGAGCGCTACCCCACCAGCAACACCCAACCGCCAACGCAAAGGCGGCGTCATTTCCCCAGCACGACCCAAAGAAATCCCCTACCCTCAAGATCATCGAATTACGTTTAATACAAAGAACTATCTTATATTGCCATACGCAGAACGCACGACATATCCACCAACGCAAGCGAAATAACCAGCTAAAAACGAAAGCGACATTCCGAATAACGGAATGTCGCTTAATAGCTTTCGACTAAAAACGCAAGTCGAAAGAAAGCCTCTAGCTCCAGCAATGGAAACGCCGCGTTATCGTCACCAACAGCGAAAACGTCCCTAAGCGAGCAAGGTGACGTGAAAGAGGAGGGAAGCGTACTTTGGTACGCGACCGACGATTGAACGTCAGATTGCCGCTTAGGGACGTTTGCAGCGTCGGTAGGTTACGGCGTTCTACGAACGCCGTAACCTACAGCGCATCAGCGCAGCGCTTGCAGATATGCGCGTGGCCGTTGTACTCGCCGACGGTGGTGCGATAGTTCC
>CABUSE010000083.1 GCA_902494135.1 uncultured Collinsella sp.
GTCGTCAAGGCATTCTGCCACGAGTCTGCCGCCGAGGCCGATTTTGACGAGCGCAACGAAAAGCTCTTCGAGGTCTCGCAGAAGGCCAACATGTACGCCAACATCCTCATGCCCATCCTGATGAACCTGGGCAACCTGCTCTACGTACTGGTCGCACTGGCAGGCGGCATTTTCCTGGCGCTGGGCGTGCCCAACCTGAGCATCTCGGGCATGACGCTGTCCATCGCCGTCGTGGTGCCGTTCCTCAATATGACCAAGCAGTTCTGCGGACAGATCGGTCAGATCTCGCAGCAGATCAACGCCGTGGTCATGGGCCTCGCCGGCGCCGACCGCATCTTTGAGCTCATCGACGAGGAGCCCGAAGCCGACGAAGGCTATGTGACGCTCGTCAACGCTCAGGTGAACCCCGATACCTGGCAGCTCGAGGAGGCCGACCACCACACCGGCATGTGGGCGTGGAAACATCCGCACCGCGCAACCGGCGAGATCGAGTACGTGCCGCTGCGCGGCGACCTGGTCATGGACAACGTCGACTTTGGCTACACGCCCGACCACGAGGTGCTGCACGGCGTGTCTGTGTTTGCCAAGCCGGGCCAGAAGGTCGCGTTTGTCGGCGCCACCGGTGCCGGCAAGACGACCATCACCAACCTCATCAACCGCTTCTATGACATCGCCGACGGCAAGATCCGCTACGACGGCATCAACGTCAACAAGATCCGCAAGGCCGATCTGCGCCGCTCGCTGGGCGTGGTGCTGCAGGACGTGAACCTGTTCACCGGCACCGTGATGGATAACATCCGCTACGGCAACCTGGACGCCACCGACGAGGAGTGCATCGCGGCGGCCAAGCTCGCGGGCGCGGACGACTTTATCACCCGCCTGCCCGACGGCTACGACACCATGCTCACCGGCAACGGCGCCCAGCTGTCGCAAGGCCAGCGCCAGCTGATTTCGATTGCACGCGCTGCCGTCGCCGATCCGCCGGCGATGATCCTGGACGAGGCCACGAGCTCCATCGACACCCGCACCGAGGCTATCGTGCAAGCCGGCATGGACAAGCTCATGGAAGGCCGCACGACGTTTGTCATCGCACACCGCCTGTCCACCGTGCGCAACTCCGACGCGATCATCTGCCTGGACCACGGCCGCATTATCGAGCGCGGCAACCACGACGAGCTGATCGCCAAGCGCGGATATTACTATCAGCTCTACACCGGAGCGTTTGAGCTCGAGTAGGTAGGTTTGTTCCACGGAGGTCTCCCAGGCGGGCCGGGGTGTAACCTCCGTGCTCAAACATTCTCGCTTCGCTGCGAAACTGCGCGCGGAAGTTACACCCCGGCCCGCCTGGGAGACCTCCTGCGCGCAATCAACCCGTCATTAAAACAGAATAAAAGTTGGTGAGGCCCTGGCCGTTTGGCCAGGGCCTCGTTTTGTAAGGATGAGCTAGTTGAGGAGTTGGGCCATGGCGTTGACGAATTTTTGGACTTGGAGGGTGGGCTCGAGCGGATAGTGCAAAAAGACCGGCACCTCACGGCCGCACAGGAACGGCACGCCCACAAAGGCTGGGTGCACCCCCGACCACGCCCCGCAGGTGAGCACCGCGTCACCCTTTTCCTCTGCCTCGTTAAAGAGCGCAAAGTCAAAGCTGTCCACGTCGATCACGTCCACACCGCCGTCAGCCAACAGGTCGATGCGCAGACTGTCCATAGCGTCGTTGCCGTGACGGAGCACGCGCAGGCGCATGCCCTCCAAGTCGGCGACCGTAATGTGATTCTTGCGCGCCAGCGGGCTCGTGCGCGGCAGGTCGATATAAAACGGCACGTTAACGATGCGGAGCTTTTGGCAGGCGTCGCCCCAGCGTGGGGTAGAAAAACTCGACTGCACCACATCGACCTCGCGGCCCAAGCTGCGCATGACGGTCTCGCGCTCGTCATAGAGATCGCTTACCGGCACGATCTCAAATCGCAGCGACGGTTCCAGCTCGTGTACGCCCGACCACATCGACAGCGTTTGGCGCCCCGGGCACATCATCGACACGCCCAGGCGCACGGCCCCGCCATCGCCCGCTGCACGTCGGGCACGGCGCAGCGCGTCCTCGGACTGCCGCATGATCGAACGCGCGTCGTCTACCAGTAACGCACCCGCCGGCGTCACTTTGACGCCCGAATGCGAGCGCTCGAACAGCGTAATACCGAACTCCGCCTCAAAACCCGACACCTGCTTGACGAGTGCCGGAGTCGACACGCGCAATTTTGCCGCCGCACGCGAGAAGCTTCCCAGCTCCGCGGCGGCCGATATGGCCTCAAGTCGTCGATCGTACACGTCAATCTCCCGTTTTCGCGCCCGTGGCCACATGGCGCCACAGAGGGTTGTTTTCGCAGGTCACGCGCTCGGTTAAGCATAAACTACATTGCACGGTGTAAACCTACGGTTAACGCCATTCTAACAAATATGCAATTCACCTGCGCAAATGCAAAGCATACGATAACCAGCGAAAACCACGTGGGTCAATTAATGGGAACGACCCACCGGGAGGCACAAGAAGGGAAGTTCCTATGAGCAATTGGCTTAAGCTCGAGGGCGATGTCTGCGCCGTGACCGGCGCACTCGGCGGTATGGGCGTCGAGATTTGCCGCGAGTTCGCCCGCAACGGCGCCAACGTCGTCCTGCTCGATCTGGACGAGGAAAAGGTCAAGGCCGCAGCCGCCGACCTCGCCGCCGAGTTTGGCATCCACGCCGAGGGCTACAAGATGAACGCCACCGACGAGGCCGAGGTTCAGGCCGCCGTCGACGCCACCATCGCCGACTTCGTCCGCGTCGACGTCCTCGTCAACACCGCCGGCATCCTGCGCTTTGCCGCTATGGAGGACCTGCCGCTCTCCGACTGGGAGCAGGTGCTCAACGTCAACCTCACCGGTTACTTCATCACCTCACAGCGCTTTGGTCGCGAGATGATCAAGGCCGGCCAGGGCCGCCTGGTGCACATCTCGACCGTTGCCAGCCACTCCCCTGAGACGTTCTCGGGCGTGTACAGCTCCACCAAGGCGGGCGTCAACATGATGTCCAAGATGCTCGCCGCCGAGTGGGGCCCCTACGGCGTGCGCTCCAACTGCGTCGAGCCCTGCTTTGTCAAAACCCCCATGTCGGCAAGCTTTTATGCCGACCCCGAGGTCGAGAAGAGCCGCAGCCGCCTGATCGCCACGCGTCGCATCGGCGAGGTCAGCGATATCGCCAACGCCGTCATGTTCCTGGCGTCCAAGCGCTCGGACTTTACCACCGGCGACGCCATCAAGGTCGACGGCGGCTTCTCCAACATGATGGGCGACCTCACCGCCAAGCCCGGCGGCCGTCGCGCGTATGCCGACAACTACCTTAAGAACAAGGGCGTCAAGCTCTGGTCCGATGAGTCCGGCGTCGCCAAGCCGACCGACCAGTAAACCAACCCGACAGGGAGGACCCGCGGACACGCCTGTTCCTCCCCCGTATCGATTAGAAAGAGTCCAATGGCTTCCACCAACTCCAACAAGGGTCGCGCTGTCGTGCTTGCCGCCGCGTGCGTCACCATGTTCTTCATCAGCTCCATCGCGCTGTATTCCGTCGTGAGCAAGAATCTGCTCGCCGTCTATCCCGAGTGGTCCAGCGCCCTTACCTGGGCTTTCCCGGTCTTTCAGACCATCATGGCCGTGACGGGCATCTTCGCCGGCCGCATCTCCGATAAAATCGGCCCCCGCAACGTCGTGATCGCCGCCGCCGTGTGCTACGGCGTGGGCTGGTTCATGTCCGGCACCGTCACCGAACCGTGGCAATTCTACCTGTGGTTCTCGCTCGTCGCCGCCGTCGGTAACGGCCTGGGCTACAACCCGGCGCTCACCACCGGCCAAAAGTGGTTCATCGACAAGAAGGGCCTCGCCTCCGGCATCACCCTCGCTGCTTCGACCGCCGGCCCCGCCGTGCTGTCCCCGGTGCTCGCCTCGCTGCTCATCCCGAGCCTTGGCATCTTCGGTGCCCTTAAGGCACTCGGCGTCATCTTCTTTGTGACGATTGCTGCCTCCGCCCTGTTCCTGAAGGCCCCCGAGGCCGGTTGGCTGCCCGAGGGCTTCGAGGCCCCCAAGGGCGGCGCGCACGCCGGCACCTTCGGCGACCTCACCCCGGGCGAGATGGTCAAGACCCCGCGCTTCTGGGTCCTCATCGTCACTTTCGCCTTTGCCGCCACCGCGGGCACCCTGCTCGTGGGCAAGGTTGCCTCCATCGCCGCCGTCCAGCTCTTCGCCGACCCCACGAGCGCCGCTGCCGTCGCCCTCGGCGGCGTGGTGGTCTCCGTCAACACCTGCGCCAACCTGGTTGGCCGTCTGTCCTTTGGCCAGATCATCGACAAGCTCGGCGCCTACAAGTCGCTGCTCATCAGCCTTGTCGTCACCATCGTCGCGCTCGTCATCATGTCGATGAGCTTTACGCAGGCCATGTTCTTTGTGGCGCTCGCCCTGCTCGGCTTTAGCTTTGGCGCCTTGCTCGTCATCTACCCGCCGCTCACCGGCGGCGCCTTCGGTACCAGCAACATCGGCGTCAACTACGGCATCATGTTCCTGGGCTACGCCGCTTCCACCTGGATCAGCCAGCCCATCACTGCCGTGCTGTATCACGCCGAGGCCGGCAGCGCCGCCTACCAGCAGTCCTTCTACGGCGCCATCGTGATCGCCGCCATCGCCGTCGTGCTCACCGTCTACATGATGGTCTCCGACAGCAAGAAGAAGTCCGCTTAGCAATTGCCAATGTGACAAAGGGACTGTCCCTTTGTCACACTCCATCGCCACCACCATTAAGGAGTCGAAATGTCTGAGCTCAACCCCGTCCGCATTGCCGTTATCGGCGCCGGCGCCATGGGCCGCAACCACATCCGCTTTGTCACCGAGGAGCCCGAGGCCGAGCTCGTCGCCATCGCCGACGCCTTTGAGGGCGCCCGCGCCACGGCCGAGGCCGCCGGCGTGCCGTTCTTCACCGATCCCGCCCAGATGATGGACGAGATCAAGCCCGAGGCCGTCATCATCGCCACCCCCAACGACCTGCACCTGGGCGTTGCCCGCGAGGCCGTGAAGCGCAACATCGTGCCGCTGGTCGAAAAGCCGATCTCCAACGACCTCGAGGATGCCCAGGCCTTCGCCGCCGAGGCCGAGACCGCCGGCGTGCCCGTGCTCGTGGGTCAGCACCGTCGCCACAACCCCTTCGTCAACAAGGCCAAGGAGATCATCGAGTCCGGCGAGCTGGGCAAGCTCACCGTGTCGAGCTTCCACTACATGATCTATAAGAATGACGAGTACTTCGATGTCGAGTGGCGCCGCAAGAAGGGTGCCGGCCCGATCCTGGTCAACCTGGTTCACGACGTCGACCTGCTGCGTTACCTGCTGGGCGAGCCCGTTGCCGTCCAGGGCATGCAGTCCAGCGCCGCCCGCGGTTTTGAGACCGAGGACTCCGCCGTGGTCAACGTCCGCTTTGCCGATGGCGCGCTTGCGAGCATGACCATCTCCGACGCCACCGCCAGCCCCTGGAACTGGGAGGCCACCGCTCGCGAGGACCCGCAGTACCGTCCCTTCGACGCCGACGCCTACTTTATCGGCGGTACCAAGGGCGCCCTGTCGCTGCCCCGCCTGCACCAGTTCTCCTACGACGGCGCCTCTAACTGGCACAAGCCGCTGCAGATGGAGATCCCGGCCGTGGACCCGGCGCTGCCGCACAAGATGCAGCTCAAGCACTTTGTGAAGGTCGTCCGCCGCGAGGTCGAGCCCGTCGTGACCCCCGCCGATAACGTCAAGACGCTCACGCTGCTTAACGCTATCAAGGAGGCCGCCGAGACCGGCCAGCTCGTCGAGCTGTAACGCTTTAGGGCGGGCCGCGGCAGAAACCCCATGCCGAACCCTTCGGTCCGCCACCAATAAGCCCCTCTTCTTTGCCCCGCGAGCAGCCTCCTGCCCGCGGGGCATTTTGCTACCTTGCCGACAATTTTTCTGGGGCGGGGGCTATTTTGCGCCTCAGCTTGGCTCGTGCGCCACGAAATGGGCCTATCTACTACGTTTAACCGACCACTCTCAACCATACCGAATTTCGCGAAATAAAAACCGACGCTCCTATAAGTTGTCAAGAGGCAGTTTGCGGGAGCGTTCTCTCCAATTCGCACAGGAGCTCGTAATACCTCCTCTCCAGTTTCGTCGACCGCCGTTTCCCCCGTTCCAA
>CABUSE010000084.1 GCA_902494135.1 uncultured Collinsella sp.
CGCATGGCAAGCCTGTCGGATGAAATCTCGTCGCGCCGCACATTCGCGATCATCAGCCACCCGGACGCCGGTAAGACCACGCTTACCGAGAAGCTGCTGCTCTATACCGGCAGCATCCAGACTGCCGGTTCGGTCAAGGGCAAGAGCTCGGCCAAGCACGCCGTCTCGGACTGGATGGACATCGAGAAGGAGCGCGGCATTTCCGTTACCTCCTCGGTGCTGCAGTTCACCTACAACGGCGCCTGCGTCAATATCCTCGATACCCCCGGCCACCAGGACTTCTCGGAGGATACCTACCGTACCCTTATGGCCGCCGATGCTGCGGTCATGGTCATCGACGGCGCCAAGGGCGTCGAGGCCCAGACCAAAAAGCTCTTTAAGGTCTGTACGCTGCGCCACATTCCCATCTTCACCTTTGTGAACAAGCTCGACCACGAGGCTCGCGATCCGTTTGAGCTCATGGAAGAGATCGAAAACGTCCTGGGTATCAATACGTATCCCATGAACTGGCCGATCGGCAGCGGCCGCAACTTCCGCGGCGTGTTCGACCGTCAGACCCGTCGCGTTATCGCCTTTGAGGGCGACGGTCACGCCAACGCCACCAAGAAGGTCGCCGAGGTCGAGGCCGAGCTGGGCGATCCTTCCATGGACGAGCTTATCGGCGAGGAGAACCATAAGAACCTGATGGACGACATAGAGCTGCTCGATGGCGCCGGCGACGAGCTCGACTTGGATGCCGTGGCCTGCGGCAAGCTGAGCCCGGCGTTCTTTGGCTCGGCGCTCACCAACTTTGGCGTGGAGCCCTTCCTTAAGGAGTTCCTGCGTCTGGCCCCGACGCCGCGCGCCTATACCGATACGCTCACCAGCGAGCCGGTCGATCCCTGCCGCGACGACTTTAGCGGCTTTGTGTTTAAGATCCAGGCCAACATGGACAAGAACCACCGCGACCGCATCGCCTTTGTGCGCATTTGCTCGGGCAAGTTCGAGCGCGGCATGGATGCCTTCCACGTGCAGGGCAACCGCAAACTCAAGCTTGCTACGGGCACGTCGATGATGGCCGATGACCGAGCCATCGTGGACGAGGCGTACGCGGGCGATATCGTGGGCCTGTTCGACCCCGGTATCTTTAGCATCGGCGACACTGTGTGCTCTGGTAAGCACCACGTGCAGTATCCGCAGATCCCGACGTTTGCCCCCGAGATGTTCGCTCGCATTACGCAGGTCGACACGCTCAAGCGCAAGCAGTTCGTCAAGGGTATGGAGGAGCTTGCCCAAGAGGGTGCCATCCAGATCTTCCGCGAGCTGGGTGCCGGCATGGAGAGCGTCATCGTGGGCGTGGTCGGCGTGCTGCAGTTTGAGGTACTCGAGCGCCGCCTCAAGGCCGAGTACCGTGTTGAGGTTCGTCGCCAGCCGCTGCCCTATACGGACATCCGCTGGATCCAGAATGACCCCGACACTATCGATATCCCGGGCCTTTCGCTCACGCGTGACACCCTGCGCGTCGAGGACATGCGCGGCGGCAAGCTGCTGCTGTTCACGAGCCCGTGGAACGTGGATTGGGCAACCGACCACAACCCCGACCTTATCCTGTCGGAGTTTGGCAACGTAGCCTTTTAACGCATCGGCGCGGTGGCCCTGCGGGGCTGCCGCGCCATTTACTTGCCTGATGCCGTGTGAGCGGCTATCATACCCACCGTCGTCTCAAGACCGGGGCGTCCGAGCAGTTCGGGTCCGATATCCTGCTCGTTAAACCTAAAACCAAAGGAGTACATAATGATCAAGAAGGTCATGGAGGACTACAAGGTCCTGTTGCGGAGCATTCCCGCGGCAACGGTTTCGCTGTTTTTCGTGAGCGTCATCATGATGAACCTGCTGGCCAACAAAGAGCTTATCAGCCTGCCGTATCTGGCGCTCGACTGTGGCTTTGTGGTGAGCTGGGTTTCGTTTTTGTGCCAGGACATGATCTGCAAGCGCTTTGGCGCCAAGGCATCCATCAAAATCTCTATCCTCGCGCTGCTGGTTAACCTGGCCGTGAGCCTGTGCTTTTGGGCATGCTCGCTCACGCCCGGTATGTGGGGTGCCTACTACGACACCGGCATGATCGAGGTCAACACTGCCCTTAACGCCACCATCGGCGGCACCTGGTACGTGGTACTGGGCTCTTCGCTGGCAATGCTCGTTTCTGCCGTGGTTAACTCCACGCTCAACCAGTCGCTCGGCCGTATGCTCAAAAAGAATAATTTTGCGAGCTTTGCCTTCCGCTCCTATGTGTCCACGGGTGTTGGCCAGTTTATCGACAACCTGGTCTTTGCCATTGTGGTGAGCCACACGTTCTTTGGTTGGACCTGGGTGCAGGTCCTTATGTGCTCGCTGACCGGCGCTGTTGCCGAGCTGCTGTGCGAGGTCTTCCTGAGCCCCGTGGGCTACAGGGTCGTGCGTGGCTGGGAGCGTGAGAATGTGGGCGCCGAGTACCTCGAGCGCCACGCAACCGTCTAAGGAGCAAGTATGCGGGTTTTGATCACGGGCGCTTCGGGCGGTATCGGAGCCGCGTGCGTGCAGCGCTTTTTGGACGAGGGCCACGAGGTCGTGGGCTTTGATCTGCTGCCGGCGGCGATCGAACACGAGCGCTACCGCCATCTGATCGTTGATGTCCGCGAGCCCGACTCGTTTCCAGGCGACCTTGAACCCCGGGTAATCGTGAACGTTGCCGGTACGCAGGATTCGGCTGACGACATCGCCGCCAACCTGTGTGGAACCATCAACGTGACCGAGCGCTACGCCTTTGTGGGGGAGGGGCTTGCCGCCAAGCCGGCACCGGCTATCAAATCCGTGGTCAATGTGGGGTCGGCGAGCGGGCATACGGGATCGGAGCTTCCCGCCTATGCCGCCAGCAAGGGCGGCGTTATCGCCTACACCAAGAACCTTGCAAACCGGCTGGCACCGCAGGCCATCGCCAACAGTGTGGACCCGGGCGGCGTTATCACGCCGCTCAACCGTTGCGTGATGGAAGACGAACACCTGTGGAACCAGATTATGGAGCTCACACCGCTTAAGCGCTGGGCCACCGCCCAAGAGATCGCCGAGTGGATCTACTTTGTGGGCGTGACCAACCGGTTTATGACCGGACAGAGTCTGCTGATCGATGGCGGCGAGGCCGGCCGCACACAATTTATTTGGCCCGAATAGGAAACGCGCTCGATGGCAAAATTGCCGTCGGGCGCGTTTTTGATGTATCGATTTTTAGCCGAGGCAAGTCCAGTTGACGGGGGTCGAGCCGTGCTGTTCGAGTAGCCGATTGGCTGCCGAGAAGGGGCGCGACCCCATAAAGGCGGGGAGTTCTGCCGTGGCACGGTTGGCCGAAAGCGGCGAGGGGTGCGTGGACGCCAGGCAGAACTTGCCGGTTGCCTTGTCCGCGCCAGTCGCGACGAGCTTGCCTTCGACCATCTGTTGGGCAAAGCGACCCCATGCCAAAAAGACTACCGGCTGGGGCAGCTGGCAGCAGCGTTCGATAACGTAATCGGTGAGCGTGCTCCAGCCCAGTTTGGCGTGCGAGTTGGCGGCATGCTCGCGCACGGTGAGCGTGGTGTTGAGGAGCAGGACGCCCTGCTGTGCCCATGGGGTTAGGTCTCCCGTGGCGGGAATGGGGCAACCCAGATCGGCTTTGAGTTCCTTATAGATATTGCGCAGGCTCGGCGGCAACTTGGTTTGCGTCGCGGGGACCGAGAACGACAGCCCCATGGCCTGGTTGGGTCCGTGATAGGGGTCTTGACCCAAGATGACAACCTTGACCTGGTCGGCTGGCGTGTAGGCGAGGGCATTGAGAATGTCGTCTTGTGCCGGATAGATGGTCTGCTCGGCACGCAAAAGGGCGATGCGCTCGAGCAGCTGGTTCGTAGTGTCACGTACCGGCTGCGGCGCATCGCCCAACCAAGTTGCTATGTTGCGGTCGCGGGTCGCAGCGTCCATGGGGCTCCTTTACTCAGATGCTCTGTCGGTATCTATTGTAAAGGCGCACCGGTTGCCTTTATGCCACGGCTGTATGAAGAGTGGGATCTACGAGACGCGTTCGGGCGTTCCCGCCATGCGAGCCTGTCCATGTGCACGAAGGCGCGGAAGTTCGACGGTTGCCGCTATGACGCCGGTGAGGATGAGAGCTGCACCCAGGAAGGCGATGGGGCTCAGGACCTCGCCGACCAGGAAGAACGAAAAGACGGCGGAGCATACCGGCTCGAGCGAGAAAGCGAAGCCGGTGGTCTCGGCGGGTACGTGGGGCTGCACGAGCGTTTGGGTGATAAAGCCATAGGCAGAGCAGATGAGTGCGAGTGCGACGACGACCACGACCTCGCCCGGCGTGCCGGGAAGCGTGAAACCGCCAAAGGTGAATGCCGCGATGCCCGAGAACAGGCCGCCGAAGCCTAGTTGCCAAACGCCCAGAGTCAGCGGATCGACTTCTTCGACAAAGCGCTTGGCCACAATGATGTGTCCGGCGTAGACAAAGGCGGATAACAGCATGATGAGCGCGCCCGGGTTCAGGCTGGTAAAGTCGGCGCCCGAGAGCAGCAGCATGCCGCAGGTGACGATAGCCGTGCCGACGAGCACCTTGCGCTCGGGGGCGCGACGCAGCAGGGCGGCGTTGGCAAACGGCACGATCACGACCGTCAGGCTCTGCAAAAAGCCGGCAGTGGAGGCAGAAGTGAGGCTGGAGCCCAGGCACATGCAGGTGAGCTCGGTTGCCATGATGGCGCCGATGATAGCGGCGCGGACCATAAGGTCGCGATTGATGCGGAAAGCGCGCTTGTGGAAGAGCAGCAGGCAGGCCGCAAAGGCGATGATGCAGCGCAGCGCAACGATGCTCGTGGCGTTCATGCTGTCCATGCCGATCTTCATGAGGGGATACGAAAAGCCCCATGCGACGGGAACGGAAAATGAGAGCGCGATTGCTTTTTTGCGATCCATGGGGCTCCTTTTGTTACAGAACGGTTTCGTAAAAAGGATTCTGCTCCCAGATGTGGATGTAGTAAAGCGAATGTATCTTCAGTATGATTAAGAAATGCTAATGTTGGCAGAAAAAGCCCTGGCAAAACGTTTTACGTCTGCATTGACGGGGAGGCACAATGGCATCACGGTATCAGATTGTTTGTATGGTGGTCGATCGCGGCAGTCTTAAGGGCGCGGCCGATGAGCTGGGCTATACGCAAAGTGCGGTGAGCCAGGCCGTCAAGGCGCTCGAGCGCGAGTTAGGCACCACGCTTATCGAGCGCGGCAAGCAGGGCGTTTCGCTTACGCGCGACGGCAAGCAGTATCTGCCGTACCTGCGCCAGATCGTGACCGCCGAGGCCGAGCTCGAGGGCAAGCGCCAGGAGCTGCTGGGACTTTCCTCGACTGATATTCGTATTGCGACGTTTACCAACGTGAGTCGAACCGTGTTGCCGCGCGTGATCCGCGACTTTGGGGCCCTGCACCCGGGCGTACACTTTACCCTCAAGCAGGGCGATTACACGCGCAACGCCCAGTGGGTGCACGATGGCGTGGTTGATTTTTGTTTTACGGCACGCGGATTTACCGCTGGGCTCGAGAAGCGTGTGGTCTATCACGACGAGTTGGTGGCATTGTTGCCGGCGGCGCATCCGCTGACGGCAAAGGAAAAGGTGACACTCGCTGACCTAGCGTCCGAGCCGTTTGTGCTGCTGGATGAAGGCGAACAGAGCCTGGTACTCGATGCATTCGCGGCGCATGGGCTGTCGCCGCACGTGACGAGCGAGGTTACCGACGATTACACCATCATGGCGATGGTGGAGGAGGGCCTAGGCGTGAGCATGCTGTATCGCCGTACCGTCGAGGGCATGCGGGCCGATATTCGCGTACGTCCCATCGTGCACGCCCCCTCGCGTGACGTAGTGGCAGCCTGGCGCAGTTGGGACACCATGCCTATCGCCACGAGGCGCTTTATCGACTATATGAGCTCGCATATTGTCAATTAATGACTGGCGTGGCGTTGAGTGCGGTGTTTAGCGGGCTGTCGCTTTGGCTTGGGCGGCGCGATAGGTGCGTGCCGGGTGGCAGAGTAATACCGCCACGACCATAAAGAACGCCGTGGTGCCCAGGCTGATGGGGTAGACCATCATGATGTTCGCAAAGGTGCGGAAGTGCGGGAACACGCAGAACACCCAATAGAAGCGGATGCC
>CABUSE010000085.1 GCA_902494135.1 uncultured Collinsella sp.
CCACCGACCAGATCGACTGGATGACCGCTGACGAGGAAGAGAAGCACGTCATCGCGCCGGCCAACACGCCGCTCGATCCCAAGACCAACGAGTTCATCACGACCGATGCCGAGGGCAAGATCGTCCGTCCGCATACCGTGATCGCCCGTACCCGCGACTTCGACGGCTCCTTCGGCGCTCCCGCCGACGTGCCTGTCGAGGACGTTGACTACATGGACGTCTCGCCGCGTCAGATGCTCTCCGTCGCAGCCACGCTGATCCCGTTCCTTGAGCACGACGACGCCAAGCGTACGCTCATGGGTGCTAACATGCAGCGTCAGGCCGTGCCGCTGGTTCACCCCGCCGCTCCCTATGTCGGTACCGGCATGGAGCGTCGCGCCGCCCTGGACTCTGGCGAGGTCACCCTGGCCAAGAACGCCGGCGAGGTCATCTTTGCCGACGCTTCCAAGATTATCGTCAAGCATGCCGGCGGCATGGATGAGTATCACCTGGCCAAGTACCAGCGCTCCAACCAGTCCACCTGCATCAACCACCGTCCGCTCGTGCGCGTCGGTGATACCGTTGAGCAGGGCGAGCCTCTGGCCGACGGTCCTTCGACCGATCATGGCGAGCTCGCACTGGGCCAGAACCTCACCGTGGCATACATGCCGTGGGAAGGCTTCAACTACGAGGACGGTATCGTCGTGTCCGAGCGCCTGGTGGCCGAGGACCTGCTGACGACCATCAATATCACCCGTCACGAGATCGACGCTCGCGACACCAAGCTCGGCCCCGAGGAGATTACTCGCGAGATCCCGAACCTCTCCGAGGACATGCTTGCCAACCTCGACGAGGACGGCATCATCCGCATCGGCGCCGAGGTCGGCCCTGGCGACATCCTGGTCGGCAAGGTTACCCCTAAGGGTGAGAGCGCTCTGACCGCCGAGGAGCGCCTGCTGCGCGCCATCTTCGGTGCCAAGGCTCACGATGTTCGCGACACCTCCCTTAAGATGCCTCACGGCGCTTACGGTCGCGTCATCGACGTCGTCCGCTTTAGCCGCGAGAACGGCGACGATCTGGCCCCCGGCGTCAACGAGCAGGTGCGCGTCTACGTCGCCCAGCGTCGTAAGATCCAGCAGGGCGATAAGATCGCCGGTCGCCACGGCAACAAGGGCGTTATCTGTAACGTTCTGCCGGTCGAGGACATGCCCTACATGGCTGACGGTACCCCGATCGACGTTATCCTCAACCCGCTGGGCGTTCCTTCGCGTATGAACGTCGGCCAGCTGCTCGAGTGCCACCTTGGCTGGGCTG
Organism: uncultured Collinsella sp.; assembly: GCA_902494135.1. Classification (GTDB taxonomy): domain Bacteria; phylum Actinomycetota; class Coriobacteriia; order Coriobacteriales; family Coriobacteriaceae; genus Collinsella. The sequence continues at coordinate 1,294 of CABUSE010000085.1, forward strand.
CTGCCTGCGGTTGGGATACCGAGGATGCCGACTCCGACAAGTATGTCCCCGGTCCGTTCTTCGTCTCGACGCCCGTCTTCGACGGCGCCAAGGAGGACGAGATCGCCGAGGTCATCCGTCGCGCCAACAAGAACATGCTCAACAAGGCCACCGCTGCCTTTGGCGATCACATGCGCCCCGAGTTTGTCACCCAGCTTGACGAGCGCGGCAAGACCCGCCTGTTCGACGGCCGCACCGGCGAGGAGTTCCGCGAGCCCATTACCGTGGGTACGTCCTACATCCTCAAGCTCGGCCACATGGTCGACGACAAGATCCACGCCCGTTCGACCGGCCCTTACAGCTTGGTTACCCAGCAGCCTCTGGGCGGCAAGGCCCAGTTCGGCGGCCAGCGCTTCGGCGAGATGGAAGTTTGGGCACTGTACGCATACGGTGCTTCCAACGTCCTGCAGGAGATTCTGACCGTCAAGTCCGACGATACCGTGGGCCGCGTCAAGACCTACGAGTCCATCGTCAAGGGCGAGAACGTTCCGGTTCCGGGTATCCCCGAGTCCTTCAAGGTTCTCGTCAAGGAGATCCGTTCCCTCGCACTGGATATCGAGCCCATGCACGATGCCGACGAGGACGCCTCCGCCCCTGTGACCGCCGAGGAGACCTCTGCCCTCGATGACCTGGCTGCGCTCGCCGGCGTTGACGCCGACGTCGAGGCCCAGGATGCCGAGACCGCCGAGGCACCCGAGGCTGTCGCCGCCACGACCACTGATAAGGAGTAGTTGACTGTGGCAGATTTCGAAGCTACTGATTTTGACTCGGTAAAGATCTCCCTTGCCTCCGCCGACCAGATCCGTTCCTGGTCGCACGGTGAGGTCAAGAAGCCGGAGACCATCAATTACCGTACCCTCAAGCCCGAGAAGGACGGCCTGTTCTGCGAGAAGATCTTCGGTCCCGCCAAGGACTGGGAGTGCTCCTGCGGCAAGTACAAGGGCATCCGCTTTAAGGGTATCGTCTGCGAGCGCTGCGGCGTCGAGGTTACCTCGGCCAAGGTGCGTCGCGACCGCATGGGCCATATCGAGCTCGCCGCTCCCGTGTCCCACATCTGGTACTTCAAGAGCCCCACGAGCTTCCCGATGAGCCGTATGCTCGACATCAAGTCCAAGGACCTCGAGAAGGTTCTGTACTTTGCCAGCTACATCATCACCGAGGTTGACTATGAGGCCCGCGAGGCCGACGCCGACGACCTGCGCGAGGAGCTCGCCGCCGATCTGGAAGAGATCGATGCCGAGTGCGCCCGTCAGATCGAGTCCCTCAAGGAGCAGGGCAACCCCGAGAACTTTGACGAGTTCTCCGACGAGGAGCCGCTGACCCCCGAGGAGATCGCCTCTGGCATCGTCGACATCGAGGAAGAGTGCAAGGACGAGAAGCAGCTCCGCACGGACGCCTTCAACGCTTTCATGAAGCTCACCGAGCGCGACCTCATCTCCGATGAGCCGCTGTTCCGTGAGATGACCCGTTACTACTCCATGTACTTCAAGGGTGGTATGGGTGCCGAGGCTGTCCGCGACCTGCTCGCTGCTATCGACCTCCCCTCCGAGGCCGAGAAGCTCAAGGCCATCATCGCCGACGAGGATTCCCAGAAGCAGAAGCGCGAGAAGGCCGTCAAGCGCCTCGAGGTCGTTGACGCCTTCCTGAAGGGCGGCAACAGCCCCGCGAACATGATCCTGGATGTCATCCCGGTCATTCCGCCCGATCTGCGCCCGATGGTCCAGCTCGATGGCGGCCGCTTCGCCGCGTCCGACCTCAACGACCTGTATCGTCGCGTGATCAACCGTAACAACCGACTCAAGCGCCTGCTCGACCTGGACGCCCCTGCGATCATCGTGAACAACGAGAAGCGCATGCTCCAGGAGTCCGTGGACGCCCTGTTCGACAACGGCCGTCGTGGTCGCCCGGTCTCTGGCCGTGGCGGTCGCCCGCTCAAGTCGCTCGCCGAGGCCCTCAAGGGCAAGCAGGGTCGTTTCCGTCAGAACCTGCTGGGTAAGCGTGTCGACTACTCCGGCCGTTCGGTTATCGTTACCGACCCCAAGCTGCTGCTGCACCAGTGCGGTCTGCCCAAGACCATGGCGCTGGAGCTCTTCAAGCCCTTCGTTATGAAGCGCCTGGTCGAGCTCGGCAAGGTCGAGAACATCAAGGGCGCCAAGCGCGCTATCGACCGCGGTGCCACCTTTGTGTGGGATATCCTCGAAGAGGTCATCGACGGCCGCGTCGTGCTGCTCAACCGTGCACCGACCCTGCACCGTCTGTCCATCCAGGCCTTTGAGCCGGTGCTGGTCGAGGGCAAGGCTATCCACCTGCACCCGCTGGTCTGCTCGCCCTTCAACGCCGACTTCGACGGCGACCAGATGTCTGTCCACGTGCCGCTGTCCAGCCAGGCTCAGGCCGAGGCCCGCGTGCTCATGCTCTCTGCGAACAACCTGCGCTCGCCGGCATCCGGCAAGCCGGTTAACATCCCTTCGCAGGACATGATCATTGGTGTGTACTACCTCACCCAGGTCCGCGAGGGTCTGCCGGGCGAGAACCACGTGTTCGCCAGCTTCGACGACGCGCTGCACGCCTATGACTGCCGCTCCGAGGTCGACATGCAGGCCAAGATCCAGGTCCGCGTGTCCGCTGCCGATGCCAACGTCATCAATGAGGACGGCACCCGTATCTTCCGCGTCAAGAACGGCAAGAACGAGTTTGTCGACTACGATGTCACCGGCAATAAGACCGCGCGCTTCGAGACCTCTATCGGCCGCATCATCTTCAACCGCCAGTGCCTGCCCGAAGACTACGAGTTCATGAACTACAAGATGGTCAAGGGCGATGTGGCCAAGCTGGTTGCGGACTGCTGTGATCGTTACCCCGAGGCCAAGGTCGGCCCGATCCTCGACGCCATCAAGTACTCCGGCTTCCACTACGCTACCCGCGCCGGCCTCACCATCTCGGTGTGGGACGCTCTCATCCCTGCCGAGAAGCAGGAGCTGCTCGACCGCGCCCAGGCCAACGTCGACCAGATCAACGAGTACTTCGAGGAGGGCTTCATCAACGAGACGGAGCGCCACATCGAAGTCGTTAACGAGTGGACCGCTTGTACCGACAAGGTCGCAGCGCTCATGCTCGACATGTTCGACGAGGAGAACCCGCTGTACATGATGGCCGACTCCGGCGCCCGTGGTTCTAAGACCCAGCTGCGTCAGCTCGGCGGCATGCGTGGCCTGATGGCAGACATGTCCGGCGAGACGATCGACCTTCCCATTAAGGCGAACTTCCGCGAGGGCCTGCTGCCGCTCGAGTACTTCATTTCGACCTACGGCGCCCGTAAGGGCCTGGTCGATACCGCATCCCACACCTCGGACTCTGGTTACCTGACCCGTCGTCTGGTCGACGTGGCCCAGGACGTCATCGTCCGCGAGGAGGACTGCGGTACGCACGAGGGCGTCACCTACAACCTCATCATCCCCGGCACCACCGACCTCAACACCGACCTCGTCGGCCGTTGCTTCATCGAGGACGTCGTGGCTCCCGATGGCACCGTGCTCTTTGAGCAGGACGGCTACATCGAGAAGGTTGCCGACATTCAGAAGATGGTCGATGCCGGCCTTAAGAAGGTCAAGCTCCGCGCGCTGCTCACTTGCCGCTCCAAGTACGGCGTGTGCCAGAAGTGCTACGGCTGGGATCTTTCCACCCGTCGTCCGGTCGCCATCGGTACCGCGGTCGGCATTATTGCCGCCCAGTCCATCGGCGAGCCCGGTACGCAGCTTACGATGCGTACCATTCACTCCGGCGGCGTCGCTGGCGTCGACGATATTACGCAGGGTCTGCCTACGGTCAGCCGTATGTTCGATATCGTCGGCAACGTCAACGAGAAGATTCTGGGTCGCGAGGCCGAGCTGGCTCCGTACTCCGGCCACCTCTCGATTAAGCCCGAGAAGTCCGAGTACGTGCTGACGCTCACCGACTCCGAGGACCACACCCGTGTCCTCGACGAGCGTCGCGTCCCCGCTTCGGTTCGCTTTATGCCCGAGATCGAGGACGGCTGCGAGGTTCGCGCCGGCGACCAGATCACCAAGGGCTTCGTCAACTTCCGCAACCTGCGCAAGCTGACCGACATCGAGTCGACGATGCACACCTTCGTCGAGAGCGTCAAGGACGTCTACACCAGCCAGGGCGTCGACCTGAACGACAAGCACATCGAGGTGCTCGCACGTCAGATGCTGCGTCGCGTTCAGATCACCAATCCCGGTGACTCCAAGTACCTGCTTGGTCAGTACGTCGATCGCTACGAGTTCGCCGACGAGGTCGAGCGCGTTGCCCGTCTGGGCGGTCAGGCTCCTGTGGCCGAGCCCGTCATCCTGGGTACGCTCAAGGTCGCGTCCAACATCGACTCCTGGCTGTCGAGCGCTTCGTTCATCCGTACCGCCGGCGTCCTTACCGAGGCTGCCATCGAGGGCAAGGTCGACCACCTGCTCGACCTTAAGTCCAACGTCATCGTCGGTAAGAAGATCCCGGCTGGTACTGGCCTCAAGCCGTACGCCAACGCCAAGCTGACGTATCGCACGGCCGACGGCTATGTTGACATCGACGGTCCGGCTTCGCCCAACGCCAAGTCGCTGCCTGAGTGGGCTCCGGTTGAGCTCAAGGACCTGGACGAGCAGCTTCCGCAGCAGCTCGACTGGGCCGGCTACGACGAGTTCGGTGGTGCTGACGGTTCGTTCACCCGCAACGGCCATACCATCTCCGCCGAGAAGGCTCGCCTGTACCTGTTCGACGACCTGGGCGTGTCGCAGCGCTGGACCAACAAGTTCAGCGAGGTCGGCATCGAGACGGTCGGCGACCTGGTCGGCAAGTC
>CABUSE010000086.1 GCA_902494135.1 uncultured Collinsella sp.
ATTGTTGCCACCTGATGGGAGATGGAAGATGGACTGCGATGGCTACCCGCGCATTCCCATGCCGTTGATGTGCACTGCCTTTGTGCCGGGGCAGATTGACGCTGCGGTTGCAGGCATTTCCGACCCCGATTCGCGCGCCATTGCCACGGCAGAAGCGCTGTACTTTCGCGGACAGGCCACGCTCGCCGCCGAGGCAGCACGCCCCTATCTTGACGCCACCGACCCCGCACTGCGCTATTCCGCACGCCTTATCTGCGGATACGCCAGTCTGTCACTCAACCGTATCGCCGATGCTCGCCGTTGCCTTGCGGGCATCCTCGATACGCCAGCCGACAAGGAATCGCCCGCCATCCACGCCACGCACATCCTGTTCGCCTCGGCCGCGAGCGTCCTGCTGCACTTGCCCTCCCCGTATTCCGCCGAAGAGTTTTATCCGCTTGCGGCGCATCTGCCCGAAGGCCTGCGCCTGTTCGCCAGCTACGTGATGGCGCATGCCCTGTATCTGCGCGGCGAATATGGCCGCAGCCTGGGCATGGCGGAAAATGCCCTGATCATGAAACAGGGAAGCTATCCCATCTCGGAAGTGTTCATGCACCTGGCAGCTTCCATGGCATGCATGAGCCTCAAGGACATCGACGCCGCAAAAGCGCACTTCGGAGTTGCTTGGAACATTGCGCGCCCCGACGGCCTTATCGAGCTCATTGGCGAGCACCACGGCCTTTTACAGGGGCTCATCGAGACGTGCCTAAAATCGCAATATCCTGACGATTTCGCACGCATCATCGAGATTACGTATCGATTCAGCTACGGTTGGCGACGCATCCACAACCCCGATTCGGGCGAGGACGTGGCCGACGATCTAACGACCACGGAATTCACCATGGCCATGCTCGCCTGTCGTGGGTGGACCAACGCCGAAATCGCACGCCATATGGGTGTGTCGCCGGGCACCGTTAAAAACCGCCTATCAGGAGTGTATGCCAAGCTTGGTATCGGAACTCGCGCCGAGCTGGTTGCCCACATGTTGCGCTAGCGGCCAGACTGCCTAGCGTATCGAAAGCGCTCCGGGGGCCCAGCGCTTTCGCGCGCTCAAATTGGACATTTTGGCCCTCGAACGGCACTACCGCCACGGGGCACCTTCTCGCAAAATTGGATTATTTCCACCGATACTTGCGGGATGGGAGCCCAAGATGCTTGATCGCCGTTCGTTACTTGTCGCCGGAGCGTCCTCGTTAGCGAGCATTATGTTGCCGCGCGTGCCGGGAAGCGCAAACGCCTTCATATTGCCGTTCGCGCCCACCGAAGCCTATGCCGACGAAGAAGACCCCTTCAAGGTCCTGGTGCTTTCGCGCACCATGTTCGGCGTGGTCGTGGTCGATGTCGCCAACAAGATGAACCCCATCGCGGGTGCCCAGGTCACGCTCACGTCGCGCTATGCCGCAGGCAAGCAGCTCACCGCCACTACCGATGACGAAGGCACGGCCATCTTTGAGGTCGCGCCGCTTTCGGAAGGCTACGTGGACGAGGCGACGCTTCTCGACGCGTACGACTTTAACGGCGGCATCTCCATTAACATGGCAGGCTACCGCGATGTCGAGATTCCCCTCGCGCGTATTCAGGGTGGCACCGCCATAACCGCGCCCACGCGTCCGCTTTCCGACGGCGAGCCGTACTTCCGCCAGCTCACATTCGACGAATGGGACATCCAGTACGCCGACGCTACGTTCATGGCAATGCCAGCGGACGAAGCAGCAAACGACCAGCCCAACACGCACGCTTTTACCGTGCAGGCCCATCTGCCGCAGGGTGGACAGGCAACGCTGTGCATCAACAAGGTAATGCCCGCCACGGGTAGCTCGCCCGAAACCGTCACGCAAATTGGCCAAGCCAAGGCCAGTGCATCGGGTTCGGATAATCTGGCGACGTTCACGCTCGAAGACACGTTCCTCGATGCAGCGTCGAGCCTTCTGGAGGAAGGATGCAAGCTGCGCTTTGTGCTCGACTATCAGGGCAAAACCTACACGCTCTCATCCCCCATGGCCGTTGTCACCGCGCCGGCCGCAAAGGCGGAATCCGGATCGACCACTATCGTCCCCACTACCATGGACCAAGAGATTACTCCGTTTGATTTTCCGGCGGCGTTTCCCGGCATCGGCGGCAATAAGTTCACGTGCTGGATGCCCTCGTTCCCCATTTTGTTCGATTTCTCTTTTGCCGGGTACGTGCTGTTTGGCGGAGGATACAAACCGGTCGGCTACATGAACGATTCAGGCAATCCGGATCCAGAGTACTGGAAGAAATCGCCGCACGAGTCGGGCGCCAAGCAGGCAAACCGCTACCTCGACGAGATGGAGGGGAAGTGGAATCAGTACAAAAGCATGAGTGCCGGTTCGGGTACCGATCCAAGAAACACTAAGCTCCTTCGCCACCATTGCACGCTGCTGTTTACGATGGATATCGCCACACAGCTGTACGGCTCGCTCGCCTACGATTGGGTGGGCAAAACCTGGGGCAACAACAACGATCCGGCGTTTGGCAATATTAAGGCTCTCTTTCAAGTAAGAACCGACCTCAATTGGACCGAGCAGTTCACCTTGGGCCCGGTGCCGTTTTTCCTAAACGTCAACCCCTGGGTGCTGGCGAAGCTGGCGCTCGCCGTGGGTGCCCACACGCACGGCAGCGGCGCGGCGTTTTTTAAAAACATTTCGCTCGACTATTCAAACACATCGGGCTCGTTCACCATCCAGATTGGGCTTGCCGTCACCTTTGGCGCCGGCGTTGCAGGCGTCGCTTCGTCTGCCGTGCGCGGTGCCGCATCCCTCACGCTGTTCATTGGGTACGAGAAGGCAGATGGACACCAGCTTCCGCGACTGCGCGTAGGTGCAGACGTCGATGTCGATGTGATACTCCAGTTCGTAATGTTCAAGTGGACCACCAAGGCTTGGTCGGGGTCGTGGCCCACACTCCTCGATTCGTGGAATATGTCGGTGAACAATGGCAACCAGTATGTGCTCCAGCGCTCTGAGCTCGCATTGGGTGGAGATACGCCTTACACGCTGGATGCCTGCTTTGGCGCGACCAGCAATGCCGAGGCAGGTGATGTGCCGCAGTTTATCGCGTCGGCCACCATCGTCACCAATGCCGAGCTGCTCGCGCGCGCCGAGGTTAAGGCCACTGCCGTAAACGTCGCGCCTGTCGTACGCGATTGGGACCGGGCGGTCACGCGCATTGAGCTCGAAGCGGATGCAGAAAGCGACGACACGGGACAGCTCGAGCATTTCGTCCATGCACTGATAGAGAACGCCGAAAACGCCGCGCCGATGTATGAGTACACCTATATCGGTCAGGCAACAAACGCCGTTGCGGACCCGAACGCCAATTCTGCCGGCGTATCGGAGGACGAGCGTGGCGGCATCAAGCCCTCGAGCGACAACGTGCTGTTTGCTGGCGTGCTCAGCGAAGCCCACATGAAGCTGGCAATGATTGCCGGCGTAGAATGCCTGTTCCGTATCGCCTCGGTGCGCTACGGCGACAATGGTCGCTCGCGCCTGGTGGTACACACAAAGGCAAACGGAACGTGGTCCGCTCCCACGCCTGTGGACTTTCCCCTTGGGTTCGGCGAGGGCGACGTGGAGCGCAACGGCATATTCGATTACGACTTCGACGTGGTGGAATATACAGACGGGAGGGGAAACCAGGACGCCTACGTGCTGCTGGTCTCGGGCGAGCGCCCCGCCGGCGACAACACCCTTTTCGGTACGGCGTGCACATCCGGCATACTGTCCGTTGTGCGCCTGCGCATAAGCAACGACGAAGTTCGCGTGATATCGCACACGTCGTGGCGCAGCATCTCGGGCGGCCGCCTTCAGGAGGATGGCTACCATTGCCTGCAGTGCCCACGCATCACGGTGGGCAAGACACTGGTCGACGGACGTCTGTCGGGCGCCTACCTCCACCGCCACGGAGCCACTGCAGAGAAGGCACTCGGCAGCGAGGCCGAGGTTGCGCTGGAATGCTTTACCCTGTGGTCAGATGATTTGGGCGACAGCCTGACGTTCCGCCAAGTTCTCCGCTTTCCGCAGGCACCGTCGAGCATCGAGCTGGGCGCGCCCGAGAATATCAACGGCAAAATGGTAGTGCCCGTTGCATACGAGACTGCAGGCGGTTGTGGCTGCGCATCGTACGCCGTGATCGGCCAGTCTATTGCGGGCTGGGGCGTTATGTCACCAGACGCCACGGTACCCCACGCGGTGCCGTGGCCACAACATTCGGGCTTTTTGGCAACCGTCAACGAGCAACTGCAGCATATTACTTGGACGCGAGGCGCATCGGCATTTGCAACGCAGCCCGTGGGTGCCGCAGGCTGTGGCCCGGCATCGTTTAGCGTAAGCAACAACGGCAGGTGCGTGCTCTATGTAGAGAACACCGATGGCAAGGTGGGACAAACCTACGACGAAGAAGGCAACCCGGTAGCAGTGATGGGCAAACACTTCCGCATCTTCGCCAGCACCTTGGCAGGCGATCTGTTTACGGAGCCGTTCGTGATGTGTGAGCTGGACCATCCCGTCGATCAGATAACGACTTTTTTAACGTCGGGAGGCATGCTCTCCGCGCTCGCCACGCACATTGTGAGTGCCGAGCAGAGCAAGGCGGAGCTGCACGGCATCGAAGTGCCCTTGGTGGCGTGTGCCACTCCGACGGGCGCGGTCGCTACGTCGGGCGCGGTGGTGCCCGGAGCAGCAGGCGAATCCTTCATGGTCACGGTGCGAAACGACGGCAACACCTTGCTGACCGCCGGCACGATCGATCTGTACCGAGAGGGCTCCAGCCAGCCGTTCTCCAGCGCATCCATCGGATTTGGAGTGAACGCACGCATGGCTTCGATCTACGACCCAGAGCTTGCCGAGAACGCTTCGGCCAACGACATGGCACACGTGAAGTACGCACTCGAGACGCTGGGCGCACGTTTTGCAACGCACCCGCTGGTAGCCGACGACGGCAACGCCGTGCTGGCACCGGGTTGCACGGCACAGTTCCGCATGAGCTTCGCCATCCCCGAGAGTTGGAGCGACGAAGTGGGCAAACGCGTAACGCTGTATGCGAAGGCGCGTAATCTGGTGGCGCTCGATCCCGTAACGCTCGAGGAAATTCGACCGGGCGCAAACTCGGCGCTGGGTGCCGTACTGCACGAGCTTCATGTGCCCGACGCGGCATGCGAACGCTCAGAAGTTCAGGTCGGCGTATGCGACAGCGCGGATACGACGGGGCTTCACGATGCACCGATGACGGCGGACGGCGGTGGCGGCTCGAGTGGCGGCGGTACTGACAAGGGCGGCGGCTCCGGCGGAAGCAGCTCCAGCAGTGGCAAGGATCACGGCAATAACAAGCGCCCCGGAAAAGCGGGCGCGCTTGCGGGCACGGGCGATGTCAACGCTCCCCTTACAGCAGCCGCAGCAGCACTCGCCGCAGCAGGCGCCGGCCTCGTCGCCTACAGCGCCCGCCGCACGGCGCTCGAAACCGACACTGCCGATGAGGTCAATTCTGATAAGCCTCACTAGCTCTCAGTTACCTTTGCGAGAGACGCCGACTCGGCTCATCGAACATCAAATGGGCTGGTTCTGGATACCCAGAGCCAGCCCATTACGCATTAGCTATCGTCAGTGGAGTCGAGTTCTGCCTCGAGCTTGGCACGCCGTCTTTTCGCCAACAATCCGCACGACACGTCTTCGACAACGTATCCAACCGCAAACGCAGCAAGACACATTCGGCCGTCTTCAAACTTACTCGGACAAAACCGACTCGGATTTGTCCGAGTAAACGAATCTCCATCGAACTCCGAACGGTTGTTCGATGGATTTCGTGTTAGTTGGAATCGCCTATGGGCTGGGCTATGCTACCTTGACTATCTATATGACTAAAACGCAGCAAAGGAGCACCGAGAGAGCGAGTATGGCAAAAAACACCGCAAACTATGGTAACGACAGTATCCGCCAGCTCAAGGACGAGGAACGCGTACGCCTGCGCCCCGCCGTCATCTTTGGCTCGGACGGGCTCGACGGCTGCGCGCATGCCGCCTTCGAGATCCTGTCCAACGCCGTTGACGAGGCGCGCCAGGGCTACGGCAAGCTCATCACCCTTACCGCCTTTCGCGATGG
>CABUSE010000087.1 GCA_902494135.1 uncultured Collinsella sp.
ACGGCATTTAAGGGCGACCCGGTGCCGTTTATCATGGAGCTCCCCAATTACCGCCTGCCGAGCGTCAAGACGACGGTGATGCTGGCATGGGATAAGGCCAAGGACTTTATTACCAAGGCTTTTACCATTATCTTTGCCGCTACCGTGGTCATCTGGTTCCTTCAGACGTTCGACATTCGCTTTAATGTGGTCGCCGATCAGTCGCAGAGTCTACTTGCCGGTCTGGGTAGCATCATCGCGCCGGTGTTGGCCCCACTCGGCTTTGGCGACTGGCGCGCCTCGACGGCGCTCGTCACCGGACTTATCGCCAAGGAGAGTGTCATCTCGACACTCACGGTGCTTTTGGGTGCAACCTCGCCCGCGGCATTGTCAACCATGTTTTCGCCGTTTACCGCCTACGTGTTCTTGGTCTTTACGCTGCTGTACCCGCCTTGCGTGGCCGCTATCGGCGCTGTCAAGAGCGAGTTGGGCGCGCGCTATGCCGTGGCCGTATTCGCGTTTCAGGTCGCCGTTGCCTGGATCGTGGCGTTTGTCGTGCATTCGGCGGGCATATTGCTGGGGTTGGCTTAGTTATGAATTGACGACGCAACCTCTGTGTATCGAATTGTTTTCGGCCCCGCTTCTGTACTGACGGATGCGGGGCCGTTGCTATATAATCGCCTCCGCTCAAAACGATTGGAGACGTTATATATGACTCAGGCAAGGCAAGACGGCATCACGCTCAGGCAGTGGCTCCCACTCGTCGGGCTCACCTGCTGTGCGTTCGTGTTCAACACGTCGGAGTTTATGCCCATCGGCCTTTTGACTGATATCGCCGCGTCGTTCTCGCTCACCGAGGCCCAGGCGGGCATCATGATCTCGGTCTATGCCTGGGGCGTCATGCTGCTGTCGTTGCCGCTCATGGTGTTCGCTTCGCGTTTCGAGTTTAAGCGGATGCTGCTGGGCGTGCTTGCCGTGTTCTCGCTCGGTCAGTTCCTGTCCGCTGTGGCGCCGACCTATCCCATCCTGGTCTGCGCGCGCCTGGTGGTCGCTTGCGCACATGCCGTGTTCTGGTCAGTCGCCTCGATTATGGCCTCGCGCCTGGTCGACACTCGCCACGGCGCGCTCGCCATCAGCATGATCGCCACGGGCTCGTCCATCGCGCAGATCTTTGGCCTGCCTCTCGGTCGCGCCATTGGCTTGGCCGTGGGCTGGCGCATGACGTTTGCCGTGGTCGGGGGCCTCTCAGCCATCGCGGTCGTCTACCAGGCAGCGGTGTTCCCGGCCATGCCGGCGGGTGAGCGCTTTACCGTCAAACAGCTGCCCGAGCTGCTCAAGAACCCGCTCCTCATCGCGCTCTACGCAGTCACGGTCTTCATGGCGACCGGCTATTACGCAAGCTACAGCTATATCGAGCCCTTCCTGGCGCAGGTCGCGCACGTCGATGCGGGCGCCATCACCATGACGCTGACGGCGTTTGGCTGTTCCGGCTTGGTGGGCAGCTGGCTGTTCAGCCGCCTGTTCGACGGGCACCGTTTTCCGTTCCTTGCTATCACGCTCTCCGGCGTGCCGGTGGCCCTGCTGCTCATGGGGCCGGCCGCATCGTCGCTCGTGACAGTGCTTGCCGTCTGCGCACTGTGGGGTTGCTGCGCCACGGCCTTTAACGTGGCGTTTCAGGCCGAGCTCATCAAGCACACGCCGGCAGATTCGTCGGCCGTCGCCATGTCGATCTTCTCGGGCCTGTTCAACCTCGGTATCGGCACGGGTACCGCGATCGGCGGAGCCGTGGTTTCGGGTCCCGGTATCGCCTGGATCGGCTTTGTGGGCGGGGCGATTGCCGTCGTGGGCGTCATCCTCGCCATCACCGTGCTGTTTCCGGCCATCCGCCGCGCCAAGCCCGTCGCCTAATCACGTCCCCTCATCAGTTGCGGTGGAATAGTTCCTGTTTAAGGCTTCTGAAGGCCCAGACAGGAACTATTCCACCGCAACTTATTTTGGGGGAGAGGATACAAGCTGGGCATACAATGGATGTCGTTGTGTTGAGCTTACCGGGAGGCTGTTATGTGGGCATACGAGACGACGTTCTATCAGATCTATCCGCTGGGCTTTTGCGGGGCTCCGCGCGAAAACGCCGCGCCCGTTGCCGAGGGTGAGCTCGCCCAGGCTGCCAACGCCGCGCCCAACCCCGATGCTCCTATCATGAAGGTCGCCCAATGGGCCGACTACATGCAGGAACTCGGCGTTGGCGCTGTGCTCATCAACCCACCGCTCGAATCTGATAGCCACGGCTACGATACACGCAGCCTGCGCCATATCGACCGTCGCCTGGGTGGGGACGCCGACTTTGCCGCCGTATGCGACACGCTGCATGCCCATGGCATCCGCGTGGTGCTCGATGCCGTCTTCAACCACGTCGGCCGCGGTTTTTGGGCCTTCCGCGATGTGCAGGAGCGCAAGTGGGACTCGCCGTACAAGGACTGGTTCCACATTAGCTTTGACGGCGATTCCTGCTATGGCGATGGCTTTTGGTACGAGGGCTGGGAAGGCCATTTTGAGCTTGTGAAGCTCAACCTGCAAAATCCCGCTGTGGTCGATTACCTGCTCGAGTCCGTGCGCCGCTGGGCCGAGGTCTTTGGCGTCGACGGCCTGCGCCTGGACGTTGCCTATATGCTCGACCGCGACTTTATGCGCCGCCTGCACGCCTTTACCCGTGAGCTCAAGCCCGACTTTGTGCTGATCGGCGAGACGCTCCACGGCGACTACAACCAAATCGTCAACGACGAGATGCTCGACTCCTGCACCAACTACGAGTGCTACAAGGGCCTGTACTCCAGCTTTAACTCGGTCAACATGTTCGAGATCGCCCATTCGCTGCACCGCCAGTTTGGCGGCGATCCGTGGTGCATCTACCGCGGCAAACATCTGCTGTCGTTTGTCGACAACCACGATGTGCCGCGCCTGGCAAGTATCCTCACCGACAAGTCGTGTCTGCGTCCCGCCTACGGCATGCTCTTTGGCATGCCGGGCATCCCGTGCGTCTACTATGGCAGCGAGTGGGGAATTGCCGGCGAAAAGGGTGGCCCCGATGGCGACTGGGCGCTGCGACCTGCGCTCAATGAGCCTGCGCCCAACGAGCTGACGGCGTTCATCACGCAGCTTGCGCACCTTCGCTCGGCCGACGACGCGGCTGCCCGTGCTCTCAACTACGGTGCCTATCGCAACGTGGTGATCCAGAACAAGCAGCTGCTGTTCGAGCGCGCCTGTGACGGCGCGACGGTACTCGTGGCGGTGAATGCTGTGGGTGAGCCTTACACCTTTGGCGCCGGCGAGCTCAACGGGTCCTTCGTCGACCTGCTTGCCGACGATGCGCCCACGGTCGAGCTGACGGGTACCCTTGAGCTTGCACCCTACGAGGTGCGCTATCTGTTGAGAGCCTAGCCCATGGCCGTATCTGACGAGGGCTATCAACATATTGAGCATGGGTTTGAGCCCGTGTTTGACGAGCACTCGCGCGTTTTGGTGCTCGGGTCGTTTCCCTCGGTGCTTTCGCGCGCCAATTCCTTTTATTACGGCAACCCTCAGAATCGCTTTTGGCGCGTGATGGCCGCGTGCCTCGGTGTGCCTGTGCCGCCCAACGAGGGCGACCCTTTGGCAAGCGGTGAGCCCGCGACGCTTGATGCCTCCATTGCCGCCAAGCGGTCCATGCTGCTGAACGGCGGCGTGGCCCTGTGGGATGTGATCGAGAGCTGCGACATTAAGGGTTCGAGTGACGCCAGCATCAAAAACGTCGTTCCGGCGCATGTCGAGCGCATTACCGGCGCAGCTCCTATCGAGGTCGTTGTCTGTAACGGCGGCACGGCAGGGCGGCTCTACAAGCGCTATCTACAAGAGCGCACCGGGCTGCCGGCCATCGTTCTGCCGTCGACAAGTCCCGCCAATGCGGCATGGCGCCTGGAACGCCTTGTCGAGCGCTGGCGCGAGGCCGTTGACTGGGCTGTAATTTAATTTAGATTTTTGTTTGAGCGTGGGCGCCCAGACGTTTCAGAACGCCTCGCCAGATCGGCGCGGGCACGGCTGGCTCGGCGCAAACCATGCCGTCGGCGTCGACGTTGGCGGCATTGCCGCCGCCAAGTCGCTGTGCATGCTTGACGGAGCAGCCCATGCGCACGGCGCCCACGAGCTTGTCCATGGCCTCAGAAAACGGTCGCCGCAAGAGTCCCATGCGCGGAGAGCGACGAAGCGCCGCAATGCCGCTGCCGGCGCAGATGGCAACGCCGCCACACCACAATTGGCCATGGCGCTCACATGCCTTGTGCAGGCGAACGGCGGTCCCACGCGCCTGCTCAGTGCCCTCTTGTGCGGCTCGAATCGCGACATAGACGCGCGTTCCCGTACCGCCAAAGCGCTCAAGCGCCTGCTCGATGGCTGTCAACGTCTCATCGTCAGCCACATCTTCAATGGCCAGCACGATGCCATCGGCAACGCTGCCGGCGTCATTTGCCTTCAAGTCGACCGGGCGGGGGAGTGCGGTGCCGGAAAGTTGAGCATAGGCGGCGATGGCATCCTGCAGGTCCCAGAGCAAAAACTCAAGATCGGCGCTATTGGGAATGCTGATATACGCAATGGTTTGCAGCGTTTTTGGTACATCGCCGCGCGCGGTCGTCTCCATGCCATCTCCTTTCCGGCTCGTTTCCGTTTAGGTTACACCGTCTGGTGGCGCCCCGCCGCGCTATCCTAGTGCAACCCTTACGAAAGGAACGCCATGCGTCTGTCCATGAATACCTCGCTTGCCACGCTCAAGCCCTCCGGTATCCGCCGGATTAACGCGCTCGCCGCCCAGCATCCGGGGTGCATCGCGCTCGCGCTCGGCGAGCCCGATTTTCCCACGCCCGATGTGATTAGCGCCGAGGTGACCGCCGCACTGGACCGCGGTGACACGCACTATCCGCCCAACAACGGTCGCCCCGCCCTGCGTGATGCACTGTCCAAATATATGGATGACGCGGGCCTGGCGTTTTCCGCCGATGAGGTCATCCTGACCGACGGTGCGACCGAGGCACTGTCGGCAACATTCATGGCTATGCTCAACCCCGGCGACGAGGTCATTATCCCCACGCCGGCCTTTGGCCTGTACGAGAGCATCGTCGTGGCCAACCACGCCAAAGCAGTCTTTTTGGATACGGAGCCCGCGCAATTCCAGATCGATGAGGATGCGCTTCGTGCTTGCGTGACGCCGGCGACCAAGGCCATCGTCATCTGCTCGCCCAACAATCCTACGGGTTGCATCCTCAACACGGCGTCGCTCGACGCCGTGGCGCGCGTGGCGGAGGAGGCGGGCATCTACGTGGTCTGCGACGACGTATACAACCGCCTGGTTTATGTGGATGGCTACGAGCGCTTTGCCCAGCGTCACCCGGAGCTGCGTGAGCAGACGGTCGTCATCGAGAGCTTCTCCAAGCCCTGGGCCATGACCGGCTGGCGTTTGGGCTGGCTCGCGGCAGCAACACCCGTCATCGCCGAGATCGCAAAAGCCCACCAATACCTAGTATCGAGCGCCGTCTCCTTCGAAATGGACGCCGCGGCCCGAGCCCTCACCGTCGACCCAACCCCCATGCTCAAAGTCTACCGAGCCCGCCGCGAGCGCGTACTCGAAGCCTTAAACGCCATGGGCCTCGACGTAGTAGAGCCCGCAGGAGCCTTCTATACTTTCCCGAGCATCAAAAAGTTCGGCCTAACCAGCGAAGACTTCTGCATCAAAGCCATCAAAGAAGCAAACGTAGCCCTAGTCCCGGGAGACTGCTTCGGAACCGAAGGCCACATCCGCCTAAGCTACTGCGTCTCCGACAAAAATCTGGACGAAGGTCTCCGCCGCCTGTCAAACTTCGTTTCAACCTTGTAGTCCTCAGAGACGCAACACATCAGCCCACCGACATAAGGGTATGCGTGGGGCGCGTCGCTCAACGGGCGCGAAGATTCGCAGTAAAGTTACCGTAGCTCTGGCCCGAGGGGACGGGTCGAAATTTTCGTAGATTCCGCACGAGCCGAAGGCCACTTAATGTGGCCTTCGTGCGAGCCCAGGACTTGACCGAGCGAAAATCTCGACCCGTCCCCTCGGGCCGGAGCGTATGCAGGGTTTGTG
>CABUSE010000088.1 GCA_902494135.1 uncultured Collinsella sp.
ACGGACAGCGAGCGGGTCGCATTTGAGACAAGGTGACGTGAAACGAAAGGGCGCTGACCTTCTGGTCGCGCCCTTGAAGTTGAACGTCAGATTGTCCAAATGCGGCCCGCGCAGCGTCGAGCAGTTACGGCGTTTGGTAAAACGCCGTAACTAACGTGCTCCGTACTTCTCGTAGTAGGCGTCGATGGCAGTCTTGAGCTCGTCGTCGATGACAACCTTGCCGTCGATCTCGTGGTTGTAGAGGGTCTCGACGACCTCGGCCATGGAGACGATGCTCGCGACGGGGAAACCGTACTTGGCCTCGATCTCCTTCTGCGCGGTGGTCACACCGCCCTTGCCGACCTCCATGCGGTTGAGGGACACGATCAGGCCCTTGATCTCGACATCGGCAGCAGCCTTGACCTTGGGATAGGTCTCGTCGATGGACTTGCCGCTGGTGGTAACGTCCTCGACCATGACCACACGGTCGCCGTCCTTGGGCTCATAACCCAGCAGGTTGCCCTTATCGGCACCGTGGTCCTTGGCCTCCTTGCGGTCGCAGCAGTACTTGACCTCCTTGCCGTACAGCTCGTGGTAGGCAATTGCGGTCACGACGGCCAGCGGAATACCCTTGTAGGCCGGTCCAAACAGGACGTCAAAGTCGTCGCCAAAGTTATCGTGGATGGCTTGGGCGTAATACTCGCCCAGCTTCTTGAGCTGATAGCCCGTCACGTAAGCGCCGGCGTTCATAAAGAACGGGGACTGACGGCCGCTCTTGAGCGTAAAGCTGCCGAACTTAAGGACGTCGGACTCGACCATAAACTTGATGAACTCTTGCTTGTAAGCCTCCATGCGGGCTCCTCTCGTAATCGCGTACGTGCCTTCCAGTTTAGCGCAGGCGAAGCGTAGATGCGGGCGCGCTTTGGGGCCACGGCATTCTGTAAAGGCTTTGTCAGGGGGAATGGTTTTCCGAACAATGGGGTTGACATGTCAAACCCCCTCATCAAGAATACGGGCGGATTAAAAAGGGGTACGAGATACCCAAAGCGCGCTGCGCTCAGCCTTTAGGAGGTGTGCCATGGAAGGCAGTCCTAGTCGAAAAACCTGCATGTCGCCCTCGGCACGCCGCGAGGACTCCGCACACGCATAAACGCCACCGGCAGATCGCCAAAACCACCGCAAAGGCGCGCTGCACCCTTTGTGGGCTCAAGAGCTTGACGTGAGCGACATCTAGGTTTTTTGAAGCAAATACGACACGTACGCTAACTCCCCTCAACAAGGAGGACCCTATGCTGATGCTCAAAACCGTCACGGTACTCGAAGCCATCTCCAAGCGCCGCCGCACGGCGCGCCCTGCCGCTCATACCGGCCTGTCCAAGAACACCATATTCGCCGCCACCCATAGTGCCGAGGACGCCCTCGTACTGCTTGACGCCACGGCAAACGGCCTCACCGTCGAGCAGGCAACTGAGCGCCTGAACGCCGTCGGCCCCAACACCATCGAGGCAACGACCAAAACGCTCGCCCGCCGCATCGCCGACGCGTTCATCGATCCCTTCGCCGGCATCCTCGCCGCGCTCGCACTGGTCTCGCTCTACATCGACGTGCTCGCCGTGCCCGAACCGCAGCGCGACCCCTCCACGGTCATCGTCATCGGCACCATGCTGCTGGTATCGGGCGGCATGAAGTTTATCCAGGAAGCCCGCAGCGGCAATGCGGCCGAGGCCCTCAAGGACCTGGTCTCCAACACTTGCACCGCCCTGCGCGACGGCGAGCGCATCGAGATCCCCTTCGACGAGCTCGTCCCCGGCGATGTAATCCGTCTCTCTGCCGGCGATATGGTGCCGGCAGATGCCCGCATCATCACCGCGCGCGACCTGTTTGTGATCGAGTCCGCACTCACCGGCGAGAGCGAGGCCGTCGAGAAGACCACCGCCGGCACCGTCGTCGAGGGCGCCGACGGCTCCGCACTGCCACTCTCTGCCTGCAAGAACATCGTCTTTACCGGCACCTCCGTGCAAAACGGCGCCGCCATGGCGCTTGTCGTTGCCACCGGCTCGGACACCTACCTGGGCGGCATCGCCAAGATGCTCAACGGGCGCGGCGAAAAGAGCGCGTTTGACCGCGGCGTCTCGAGCGTCTCCATGCTGCTGGTGCGCCTGATGCTCGTTATGGCGCCGGCCGTCTTTGCCATCAACGCCGCCACCAAGGGCAACGTCATCGACGCGCTGCTGTTCGCCACGAGCGTGGCCGTGGGCATCACGCCGCAGATGCTTCCCGTCATCGTGACCACGAGCCTGTCGCAGGGCGCCAAGGACCTCGCCCGTCGCCAGGTTATCGTCAAGGAGCTGCCGGCGATTCAAAACCTCGGAGCGATGGACGTCCTGTGCTGCGACAAGACCGGCACCCTCACCGAAGACCGCATCGTGCTCGAGCGCTACCTCAACACCGATGGCAACGAGGACGCGCGCGTGCTGCGCCATGCGTTTTTGAACAGCTTCTTCCAGACCGGCCTCAAAAATCTTATCGACCTGGCCGTAATCGACCGTGCCGATGTGACGCCCTCGACCGTCGCACCCGATTCCATGCTGGGCCAGAGCCTGCGCGACCGCTACACCAAGGTCGACGAGGTTCCCTTCGATTTCTCGCGCCGTCGCCTGAGCGTAGTTGTCGCCGACGCCCAAGGCAAAACCCAGATGGTTACCAAGGGCGCTGCCGAGGAAATGCTCGAGATCTGCTCCTTTGTCGAGATCGATGGCATCGCTCAGCCGCTCACCGACGAGAAGCTCGCCCAGATTCGCAAGCAGATCGCCGGACTTAACGCCGAGGGCCTACGCGTAATTGCCGTGGCGCAGAAGACCAATCCGCGCTGCGTGGGCGAGTTTGGCATCGCCGACGAGTGCGACATGGTGCTGATGGGCTTTTTGGCCTTCCTCGATCCGCCCAAAGCAAGTGCCGCGGGCGCCGTCGCCACCCTCGAGGCCAAGGGCGTGGCGGTCAAGGTCCTAACCGGCGACAACGACCGCGTCGCCGCCACCGTCTGCGAGCAGATTGGTATCGATGCGAGCAACGTCTTGCTCGGCTCCGAGATCGATGCGCTCGATGACGCCGAACTTGCCAAGCGCGCCGAGAAAACCCACCTCTTCGCCAAGCTCTCGCCGCTGCAGAAGGCGCGCCTGGTACGTGTCATGCGCGAGATGCTCGGCCACACCGTGGGCTTTATGGGCGACGGCATCAACGACGCCGCCGCCATGCGTGCGAGCGATTGCGGCATCTCGGTCGATTCGGCCGTCGATATTGCCAAGGAATCCGCCGATATCATCTTGCTTCAGAAGGACCTGGGCGTGCTCGAGCGCGGCATCATCGAAGGCCGCCGCACTTACGGCAACCTGCTCAAGTACCTCAAGACCACGGTGAGCTCCAACTTTGGCAATGTGCTGTCCGTGACCGTCGCGAGCCTGTTCTTGCCGTTTTTGCCCATGAGCGCCCTGCAGCTGGTACTGCTGTCGCTGGTCTACGAGATCGTGTGCATCGCACTGCCGTGGGACACCGTCGATGACGCCTGGACTGCCCGCCCGCGTGCCTGGGACGCCGCATCCATCAAGGGCTTTATGCTCGAGCTGGGCCCCGTGAGCTCGCTGTTTGACATCGTGACCTTCGCCGCGCTCTTCTTTGTCGTGTGCCCCGCCGCCGTGGACGCAAGCTGGTCCGAGCTTGCCGCCGCGGGCGACGTCGCGGGTATGGCGACCTTTGCTGCGCTCTTCCAGAGCGGCTGGTTTGTCGAGTCCATGTGGTCGCAGACACTCGTGGTCCACATGTTGCGCTCCCCGCATCTGCCGAGCCCGCGCGACCACGCCGCGCCCGCATTGTGCGTTCTTACCGTGCTGGGCCTGGCGCTCGTCACCTGGCTGCCGGCAAGCCCCATCGCCGATGTGCTCGGCCTCATGCCGCTGCCCACGAGCTTTTTTGGGCTGCTCATTGGCATCGTTACCGCCTATATCGCGCTCACCCAGCTGGCAAAGTGCCGCTACATTGCCCGCCACGGCGAGCTGCTGTAGCAAGTAGACGGAAAACACCCTGCCAGCTGCCGTTGCCACTACCACAGCTGCCAACGCCGCTGCCGCTGCCTCTGCCGCCGCCGCAGTCTATCCCCCCCAGCAGTTGCGGTGAAATAGTTCCTGTTTAAAGCCCCGTGACTTTAATTTAGGGACTATTCCACCGCAACTTATTGGGAGATTAGCTAGTCCTTGGGTGTCCAGGACCAGAAGAAGTTGATAAGGGCCACACGCGAGGCGGTACCGGCCTTTTTGTTGATCGAGGAAATGTGGCGATAGAGCGTGGAGCGCGAAAGGAAGAGCGTTGTGGCGATGTCCTGAACGCTCTGGTCCGAAACGACCAAGACCTCAAGAATATCGCGCTCGCGCTCTGTAAGCCCAAAGGTGGCGACGAAAGCATCGAGGCGTTCATCGGACGTGAGCTCCGCTGCCTCCACGGGCTCGGGGTCGGAGCATGTGGGCGCAAGATCCCCACCAAGGTCATCGGTGGCAAGCGCCAGCTCGTCCCGTATCACGGCATCATCGGCTCGTTGCCCCAACTGCCCCAGCAGCGTAATCGCAGTGCCCACAAACATCACGAGCGCCGCACCGACCGCAGCCAGCACATTTTGACTCGAGATGATCGCCACTGCCGGCGCCGTCACGAACATCGAGCACACGTTGTTGACGACGCGACCCATGCACGGCCAAAAATATGACCAGCGCGCATAGAGCGAGACGGCGGCATATTTTGTGGTAAAGAACACCACGAAAAAGCCCGAGCCCAGATAAAAGATGATCGTGGCAGCAAGCTCGTTGCCGCCATTGCCATCGACGATGAGCACAAAGAACGAAAGCGTGGACAGTATGGCGGCACATGTCATGCCGATATTCATATACGAGCGGCCGTGCAGGTCAAATAGTGCGCCAGCGACCAACGAGCTCACGACAAGCAGCAGGCGCGGCCAATCGCCCAAATCGACGGCTCCGACAGCATGCAGGGTCGTGAAGCCCGCGTTGAGAGCGGCGAATACGCCGGAAAGATACGCCGTCGCCACGGTCAGGCGAACTACGGCGCGACGGAATGCCGCCTTTGCCTCGGGATCGTCATGCCACTTGGCGCCATATTCCAGAGCATCTACCGAAAGCCCGGCAGCACTGGGTTCAAAGTTGGGATCGGACTCGTCGCGCAGCTTGGCGCGTCGGGCACCGTGGAGCAACGCCACCTGCGCGATCGCGCAGACGACCAGAACAGCCTGCTGAGGAATGCCGGCAGGCATCACCATGTGGTTGAGCACCTGCACCAGAACGCCCATGGCGTAGGAAAGTGCAGCCGCACGCGCCAAGCAGGGCGTCCGTGCAAAGCGCCGCGCAAAGTTTGCATGGGCAGTCGATCCGCAGTAGCCCAGCGCGCAGCACGCCACCAAACCGCCGGCAATTACCACCTCAACCTGAACCGCCATAATCAACAGCAGCAATGCCGCCACCAGCAAAACGCCCGTGACGTCACTCGTTGCGTCGATAGCATGGGGACGGCGATAGTACAGAATGGGACGCACAAAGAAGCCAATCACGCTCGCGCCGATGACAAGGCTCTCATAAATAACGACCTCGTTCGGAGACACGAACTCGGCCATGCGCGCATCAAAAAGATACTCGCACGCCAAAAACGTGAAGAAGAACAGCGCCAGGCATATAATCTCCCGAATGCCCCGACGCAGATATGCGGTTGTGTCTCCCATGTCCCTCATGGTTAACCCCCAGTCGCTCAATTGTCTGGAAATCTATTTTAATAAAGAACCAGTCTCAATATCGAAGCCGAGCTCGAAATGCTGCAAATTTGACCCCAGCCGTTCACGTCACACCGCGGTTTTGAGCCTCATGGACCAGAAGGGACACGCGCGGCCTCTAGCTCGGCCAGGAGTGTCCCAGCTGCCACTCATTTAAGTACGTCCCCAATGAGTGGCCGAAGAACGTCC
>CABUSE010000089.1 GCA_902494135.1 uncultured Collinsella sp.
TACGAGGACTTTTGCGCCAATCAGGAGGCGGTCGAGAAGTTCACGCTCGACAAGCCCGCGCTTGTCTGCCGTTGGCGCATGTCCAACAAAAAGGTGCCCATGCTCAACCGCCACATCCGTGCGCTATCCGAGCGCCTGGTGCAGGGCGAGCCGCTTACCCACAACATGCTCAGCTGGGCCAAGCAACACGTTGAGTGGTCGCTTGCCGAGGGCGATTACACCGCGCGCGACGGCGTACTCATGCTGGTGATTGACGTTAACGGCAACGCCGCCATGACGGTGGGGGAGTACGAACCGCTGGTCGATACGTCGGCCAAGGCGCTGCGTGCCCGCTCCGCCGAGGCTCGCTCCGAGGCCGACGAGACCGGCGTGGCGCCCGAGCTGCTCGCCGCCGTCAACAATGGCGAGCTTGCCTTTGTGGCGCCGGCGGACGAGTGCCTGTGTGGCACGGCGACGCTCATTGAACAGCTGGCCCAGACCAAGGGCATCCCGGTCACGCGCGTAGACATTCCCGCGCAGCTTAAGGGCGCGCTGTTCCTAGTGAGCGACGAGCACGGCGTGGTCCCCGCGACCGAGACAGACGCCGCCGAGGCCGACGCCGCCACGGTCGCCTTCTTCGCCGACGGCTACGAAAAGCTCCGTGCCCGCCGCTAAATGATTTTTCTGGGACGGGGATTATATAATCATTTGATTCTCGCGCCCGTTGCGAGCGAGGGACGGGCCAAGCGCTTTCGTTTGCGAACAGTTCTGTCACCTTGGTGCCGCGTGAGGTGCGTACCTGCGGCTTCGCGGTCATAATGGGACAAGACAACCAAGAGGGGAGCGGAATCCATGGCGCTAATCTATGTCGTTGAGGACGACGAGCCTATCCGTCGCGAACTTGCCGACATCCTTGCCCGTGCCGGTTTTGAGGTCGAGGCCTGCGAATCGTTCGAACATGTCTCGCGCGATATCCTTGCTGCCGCGCCCGACCTGGTGCTGCTCGACCTCACGCTTCCCGTCAAGGACGGCCAACATATCTGCCACGAGGTCCGTCGCGAATCCGAGGTCCCCATCATCGTGCTTACCTCGCGCTCGACCGAGATCGACGAGGTCATGTCCATGACGCTCGGCGCGGACGACTTTGTTCCCAAGCCCTACAGCGCCCGTGTGCTCGTGGCACGCATCAATGCCCTGCTGCGTCGCACCACGGCTGCCGGCGAGCGCAGCACACTCGTCCACAAGGGACTGGAACTCGACCTCGCCCGCTCCATGGTCACCAATACGGCAACCGGTGACAGTACCGAGCTCACCAAAAACGAGCTGCGTATCCTCTCGCTGCTTCTGAGCCGCGCGGGCAAGATCGTTTCGCGCTCGGCCATCATGCAGGACCTGTGGGACTCCGACGCCTTCGTGGACGACAATACGCTCACCGTCAACATCAACCGTCTGCGCACCACGCTCGAAAAAATCGGCATCAAGGGGTATCTGACCACGCATCGCGGCCAGGGCTATTCGGTCTAGGTGCCGGTTATGTCGTTTGCCAAGTTCTTTAAAGACGCGTTGCTTCCCGTCGCCGTTTGGGTATGCGGCGTGCTGCTGAGCTGCTTTGTGCTGACGGTCGCTGGCGCTTCCGTTTCCATCGTGGTCGTGGCGGTCTGCGTGTCCTTTGTCTTTGGCATGCTCGGCATTGTGATCGAGTATGCGCGCCGTCGTCGTTTTCTGCATCAGCTGGAGCGCGCGGCCGAGGAGCTGGAAAGCCCCGCATGGGTGCAGGAGATGGTGCAATGCCCGACCTATGCCGAGGGCGAGCTCGAGTACGAGGTCTTGCGCCGGGTGGGCAAAGCCGCCTGCGACGAGGTTGCCGAAGGCCGGCGTCAGACCGATGACTATCGCGACTATATCGAGAGCTGGGTCCACGAGGCTAAGCTGCCTCTGGCGGCGGCTCACCTGATTTTGGAAAACCTTGATGGCAGCGAAGACGACCTGTCGCGTGTGGATGACCTGGGCCGCGAGCTGGCTCGCGTGGAGCGCTATATCGACCAGGCGCTGTACTACGCGCGCTCGGAAGTCGTGGAGCGCGACTACCTGATTCGTCGTTGGAG
The DNA here is from genome assembly GCA_902494135.1 of uncultured Collinsella sp. Lineage (GTDB taxonomy): Bacteria > Actinomycetota > Coriobacteriia > Coriobacteriales > Coriobacteriaceae > Collinsella. Next base: position 2,085 of record CABUSE010000089.1, read on the forward strand.
CCTCAAGACCTTGGTGACGGGTGCCATTAAGGCCAACGCGCGTGAGCTCATCGCGGCACACGTGGCGCCGGTGTGCGAGAACCTCGACTTTGAGGTCTTTACCGACGAGAAATGGCTCGAGTTTATTCTGGGCCAGCTCATTCAGAACAGCATTAAATATGCGCGTGAGGACGGCGCAAAGATCGAGTTTTCGGGTGCGTTGCTGGACGAGGGCCTGGCAAGTGAGCGCATCGAACTCACCGTAGCGGACAACGGCTGCGGCGTGAGCGCGGCCGACCTGCCGCGCGTGTTCGAGAAGGGCTTTACCGGCGATAACGGCCGCACCACCAAGCGCGCAACGGGCATCGGCCTCTACTTGGTGGCGCGTCTGTGCTCCAAGATGGGCATCGACGTCACCGCGGCATCGGAACCGGGCGAAGGCTTCGTCGTCACGTTCTCCTTCTCAACCAACAAGTTCCAATATTTCGAGTAGCGCACGCGGCAGACGTCTGCCCAAACAAAAACATGCCGTCCCAACCGGGGCGGCACGCCATCTTTTATCAGCCAACTCGCTGAAGTAAGGCTGCGAAGGCCGCAGGGCCGGGAGGGGTTTCCTAAGGGCACATCCCGCAGCCGCGAAGCGGCGAGGACGTGCCCGTGGAAACCCCGCAGGCCCCGCGGCCGGTGGGAGCAACGCTACTTCACGACCAGAATGTCGCAATCCGTATTACGCAGCAGGAACGTCGAAATCGAACCCAGGAGTGCGTACTTAATCGAGGACAGACCGCGGGCACCGCAGAGCACCAGATCGGGCTTGACCACGTCGAGCATCTCGTCCTTCAACGTCTCACGAATACGACCGGCGCGAATCATGACTTCGACCTCGGGGATATCGGGATTAGCCTTGGCCTCCTCGAGCTGCTTCGCGATGGAGTTGTTAAAGGCCTCCTCCAAGCCGTTGACTAAGTCGACCGTGTAAGCTCCCGCGCTCTCGAGCGCTGTGGAGTCGATCACGTGACCGATAATCAGCTTTGCGCCGTTGTTTGCGGCCACCTTGATGGCGCGTGCGAGCACAAAATCCTGCTGCTCAGTACCGTCGAGTGAAACAAATACCTTGGTGTAGCCCTCGTTCATGGTTTCCTCCTTGGTCTATCGCACGGGCGCAGGGCTCGTGCGTCGGGCGGCCGCGGATGCGCGGACCGCCGGACACTTTATCTTGTTGCAGTTATACCCAAGGATTTCGGTTTGACCGCCTGCAATTCTGTGAACGGACAAGATTTTTGGTAAGGGTTGGCATGTGTGCGTCGCCAACGGTTGATAATGGGACATCGCCCGCACCGTCCGCAGAAACATCTATCGGCGGGTGTTAAACGAGGGGGTCCCTTTGGATATTATCGAGCTTCTAAAATCTGCCTTCATGGGCCTGGTCGAGGGCATTACCGAATGGCTGCCCGTTTCGTCGACGGGCCACATGATCCTGGTGGACGAGTTCGTCAAGATGAACGTGAGCGAGACGTTCTGGAACATGTTCCTGGTCGTGATTCAGCTTGGCGCCATATTGGCCGTCTGTGTGCTGTTCTTCTACGACCTCAACCCGTTCTCGCCCAGCAAGGGCAAGGAGGGTCGTCGCGACACATGGGTACTGTGGGGCAAGATTGTGCTCGGCTGTATTCCCGCTGCGGCGATTGGCCTGCCGCTCAACGACTGGATGGAGGAGCATTTCTATAATGCTCCTGTCGTGGCGCTGGCGCTCATTGTGTACGGCGTGCTGTTTATCGTGATCGAGAACTGGCGCGCGAACAAGCGCGACCAGGCCGCTCTTGCCGGCTCGTTTGGTTCGCGTGCCGTGGTGGCGGGCGGGCGTCCCGCCGGTGCACACTTTGCGGCGCCTGCTGCGGCTGCCGCCGAGGATTCGGGCAACGATGACGAAGACCTCGACTTTGGCTCCATTGCGACGCTCGAGGACCTAAGCTGGAAGACCGCGCTGGGTATTGGCTGCTTCCAGGTTCTGTCGCTGGTGCCGGGCACATCGCGTTCCGGCTCCACCATCATCGGCGGCCTGTTGCTGGGCTGCACGCGCTCGGTGGCGTCCAAGTTCACGTTCTTCCTGGCTATCCCCGTCATGTTTGGCGCGAGCGCGCTCAAGCTGGTCAAGTACTTCGTTAAGGGCGGTACCTTCGGCACCAACGAGATCGCCATCCTGGGCGTGGGCTGCATCGTGGCCTTTGTGGTTTCGCTTATCGCCATCAAGTGGCTTATGGGCTTCGTCCGCCGTCACGACTTTAAGTGCTTCGGCGTCTACCGCATCATCCTGGGTATTGTGGTGCTTGCGTACTTCTTTGTCCTGGAGCCCATGCTCGGTCTGTAACTCGGTTGATGCCGCGCGGCGGCCAGAGCGACAACCTGTCATTCAAAGAGGGTGGCATGACCAAAAGGTCTATGCCGCCCTCTTTTCATGTCAATTTGTTCGCTCTGGCAGCCGCTCGCTACCGTTGCCATGACATCGGTGACTCCGTGATTGGTGCATTGGGGTCAGGTTACTTTGCAGCAACATGGTGCAGACTAACCTGCCCCCATTGCGCCAAATCCGCTGGGGCGGGCTCGATGGCAGCGCGCGGAGTCGTGGTGTGATTTGCGTCGGTGTCCGCGCGGCTCGGTATACTGGTACGGCTCAAACTATGGCGCTGCCCGCAGGCGCGCCGTCCGTCAGATGAGGAGTCGCCCATGACCCAGCCCTTGCCCTGGGAAAAGAATGCCGCGGTACCCGTGCCGCCCGCGCCGGAACCCGTGCCGCTTGATGCATACACTGCCCCCGCTGCGCCGGAGCCCGAGCTCGTCCCGCTCGACATCTACGATGCTCCCGCACCGGCACCCAAGCCCGCTAAGCCGCTCGTCGACATCGACAGCCTTAACCCCGCCCAGCGCGAGGCCGTCCTGACGACCGAGGGTCCGTTGCTGGTCCTTGCCGGTGCTGGCTCGGGCAAGACCCGCGTCCTGACCTTCCGCATCGCCCATATGCTCGGCGACCTGGGTGTTAAGCCCTGGCAGATCCTTGCCATCACGTTTACCAACAAGGCCGCGGCCGAGATGCGCGAGCGTCTGGCGGCACTTATTCCCAGCGGTACCCGTGGCATGTGGGTGTGCACCTTCCATGCCATGTGTGTGCGCATGCTGCGCGAGGACGCCGATCTGCTGGGCTACACCGGTCAGTTCACCATCTACGATGACGACGATTCCAAGCGCATGGTGCGCGACATTATGCAGGCGTTCGGCATCGAGCAAAAGCAGTTCCCCATCAACATGATTCGCAGCAAGATCAGCTCGGCCAAAAACGCCATGATCGGCCCCGAGGACATGCTCAAATCCGCCGACAGCCCCAACGACAAAAAGGCCGCACAGGTCTATATGGAGCTGGAGCGCCGCCTGCGCGCCGCCAACGCGATGGACTTCGACGACCTGCTCGTGCGCACGCTCGAGCTGCTGCGCACCCGCCCCGAGGTGCTCGACAAGTACCAGGAGCGCTTCCGCTACATTAGCGTCGACGAGTATCAGGACACCAACCACGTCCAGTACGAGATCGCTAACCTATTGGCCGCCAAGTACCAAAATCTCATGGTCGTAGGCGACGATGACCAGTCCATTTATAGCTGGCGCGGCGCCGACATCACCAACATCCTGGACTTTGAGAAGGACTTTAAAAACTGCAAGACCGTCAAGCTGGAGCAGAACTACCGCTCCACGGGTCACATCCTGAGCGCCGCCAATGCCGTTGTTCGTCACAACTCGCAGCGCAAGGACAAGCGCCTGTTTACGGCCGAGGGCGATGGCGAGAAGATCCAGGCCTTCCAGGCGAGCGACGAGCGCGACGAGGGCCGCTGGATTGCCGGTGAGATCGAGA
>CABUSE010000090.1 GCA_902494135.1 uncultured Collinsella sp.
CGCGATGCGGAGCCTCTTTGCATGTCCGAGGACGTTCCGGAGAGAAACCCCCCGTCACGCCCCCGGATTCCCGGTGGGAGTTCTAGACCTTGTCGGCCTTAGTACATACCGCCGCCCTGCTGACCAGCGGTGGCAGCAGCGATAGCGTCCTCAAGCTGAGTATTCTTGGGCACATCGGAGACGGTGGCCTCGGTGATGAGAATCAGGCTGGCGACAGAAGCAGCGTTCTGCAGGGTGACGCGGCTAACCTTGACGGGGTCGAGAACGCCCATCTCGATCATGTCGCCCCACTCGCCGTTGGCAGAGTTGAGACCCTGGCCAGCAGGCAGCTCGGCAACCTTGTCGACCACGACGGCGCCCTCAAAGCCAGCGTTCTTGGCGATGGTAGCGACCGGAGCGGTCAGAGCCTTCTTGACGATGTCGACGCCGATCTTCTCCTCGGGGTCATCGATCTCGACAGCGTCGAGCGCAGGAGCAGCGTCCATGAAGGCGACGCCGCCACCGGCGACAATGCCCTCCTCGACAGCAGCGCGGGTAGCCTGCAGGGCGTCCTCGACGCGGTGCTTGATCTCCTTGAGCTCGGACTCGGTAGCAGCGCCAACCTTGATGACGGCAACGCCACCGGAGAGCTTGGCCAGGCGCTCCTGGAGCTTCTCGCGGTCGAAGTCAGAGGTGGTGTTCTCCATCTCGCCCTTGATCTGAGCGATGCGGGCGTCGATGGCCTCCTTGGAACCAGCGCCGCCAACGACGACGGTGTTGTCCTTGGAGATGGTGACGGACTTAGCGGTACCGAGCATATCGGCGGTGATGTCAGCGACCTTTACGCCCAGCTCGTCCAGAGCAGCCTGGCCACCGGTGAGGACGGCGATGTCCTCGAGGATGCGCTTGCGGCGATCGCCGTAGCCCGGGGCCTTGACGGCGCAGACGTTGAGGGCGCCACGGATCTTGTTGAGGACCAGGGTAGGCAGAGCCTCGCCGTCGATGTCCTCAGCGATGATGAGCAGGCCACGGCCAGCGCGCTGGACAGCCTCGAGAACGGGCATGATGTCCTGGACGCTGGAGATCTTCTGGTCGGTGATGAGGATGTACGGATCCTTCATCACGGCCTCCATGCGGTCGTTGTCCGTGACGAAGTAAGCGGAGACGTAGCCCTTGTCGAACTGCATGCCCTCGACGGTGTCGATGGTGATATCGAACGTCTGGGAATCCTCGACGGTGATGACGCCGTCCTTGCCCACGACCTCCATGGCCTCAGCGATCTTCTCGCCGACCTCGGGGTCACCGGCGGAGATGGTACCGACGGAAGCAATCTGCTCCTTGGTCTCGACCGGCTTGGCCTGCTTCTTCATCTCGGCGACGGCGGCGTTGACGGCCTTGTCGATGCCGCGACGGATGGCCAGCGGGTTAGCGCCAGCGGCGACGTTACGCAGACCATCGTTGACGATGGCCTGAGCGAGCAGGGTTGCGGTGGTGGTGCCGTCACCCACAGTGTCGTTGGTCTTGGTGGCGACCTCCTTCACCAGCTGGGCACCCATGTTCTCGATGTTGTCCTCGAGCTCAATCTCCTTGGCGACGGAAACGCCGTCGTTGGTGATGGTCGGAGCACCGAACGTGCGCTGCAGAGCGACATAGCGGCCCTTGGGGCCCATGGTGACGGTAACGGCGTCGGCCAGAGTGTTGACACCCTTGGCGAGCTTAGCGCGGGCATCGGTGTTGAACGTAATGTTCTTTGCCATGGTGAGTAATCCTCCAAAAGAAATGTGACTCGCGTCGCCGCTTCCGAGTCCTATGCGACGATCGCGTTCAAAGACGAATCAGAGATTCTGACGAGACTAGGCCTCGACGACGGCGTAGATGTCGTCGGCGCGCATAAGCAGATACTTCTCGCCGTCGACCTTGACCTCGTTGCCACCAAACTTACCGTAGATGACAACGTCGCCGACCTGAACGTCCATGGGGATGCGCTCGCCCTTGTCGTTGACCTTACCGGCGCCAACGGCAACGATGGTGCCGCGCTGCGGCTTCTCCTGAGCGTTGCTGGCGATGTACAGACCAGAAGCGGTCTTCTGCTCGGCCTCGTCGGGCTTGACCAGGACGCGATCTGCAAGCGGCTTCAAAGACGACATGCTTGTTTCCTCCTTTGTGGGCCGCGCGGTCATGCCGCGCGGGTTAACCCTTTTTGTTTGCGTACGCGTTGAATGGTACCCACGAATGGCGGGTTATACAACACAGAGTCAAAAAATCTTATTTTTTGGCACTTAGATTTTCTGAATGCCGGGGGATAACTTAGCAGTGGCTCCCGTGTGGCTCCGGAGGGGCGGGGCATAAGGTTTCCTGCTCGGGCAGTCCTGCTCGCACGAAGGCCACATTAAGTGGCCTTCGGCTCGTGCGGAACTCGCGATAAACCTTATGCCCCGCCCCTCCGGAGCCACACGGGAGCCAGGTTAACTAATTCGGGCCCGGCATTCAGAAAAGTCAGTGCAGCAAAATGGCGATGCGGATGGGATGCACAAGATAGGGGCACGTTGTTGGGACGCGCTCTTTTAAGTTGCGGTGGAATAGTTCCTGTTTTTGGGCTTGAAGGCCGATTTTAGGGACTATTTCACCGCAACTGAGGGGTGGGATGCGGGGCTAGCGCTCGTAAATCAAGTTGCCTGCCAGGTAGGTGGCTTGGACTTTGGTGGCCTGGAGCTCTTGGGGGTCAATGGTAAGCGGGTTTTGGTCCAGGACTACCAGGTCGGCGTACTTGCCGGGCTCCAAGCTGCCGAGGTTTTGCTCGTCGCCCGCTGCATAGGCGCTGCCCAGGGTGTAGTTGCGCAGGGCTGTTGCCGCATCGATGCGCTCGCTCGGCAACCAGCCGCCCTCGGGCCAGTGGCTTTTGGGGTCCTGGCGCGTGATAGCCGTGTAGAGCACGTCCATGCTGGTAACGGGCGTGATAGGGCTGTCGGTACCGAAGGCTTGGCGAATGCCGCGCTGCTTATAGGTCGCAAACGGCCACATGATGCGGCTGCGCTCCAGGCCCAGATCGCGCTCCGGTCCACCCGGGTCGAGTGTAATGTGGCAGGGCTGGCTCGAAGCAACCACGTTGAGCTTGCGCAAGCGGTCGATGTCCTCGGGCAGAAGGTTCTCCAGGTGCTCGAGCGTGTTATGGCCGTGCTGGGGCAGGCCGTACAGGTCGGCCGCTTCCTCGAAGATATCCAGCGCGGCATGGATCGCACCGTCGCCGATAACGTGGATGCGCACGGTGTGGCCACGCTCGGCTGCCGCCAGAACCAACTTGCGCATGCGCTCGACAGGAACCGTCAGGCGACCCTGGTCGCCCGGGAAGCGCGGGTTGGTATAGGGCTCGGTGAGATATGCCGTGTGTTCACTCGACACGCCATCGAAGAACTGCTTAAAACCCGGCGCCGAAAGCAGCGCGTTGTTCGCGTAACGTACCTGGAGCTCTTCTAGACGCGACTGGTCATCCAGCAGCGTGGGGAACAGATGGGCACGAATGCCCAGCCTACCGGCCGTCTGCAGTTTGTCGTAGACATCGTCGCGGATAAAATCGCAGCCCGGCATGGGCATGAGCGACATATCGCAGATCGAGGTAATACCCTGCTCGGCCATGCGCCTCATTTGATCGGCGTAAGCGCTTGCGATGCGATCTTCGCCCAGCCACTCAAGGCAGCGCGGCAGCAGCTGCATGGCAGCCGCTTCGTGAGCAATGCCCGTGAGTTCGCCGTTTGCGTTTTTGTCGTAGTTACCGCCCGCTGGCGGCTCGCTGTCGCGAGTGACGCCGAGCGCGTCGAGTGCGCGGCTGTTGAGCCAAAGCGTGTGCCCGTCGCCCGAATACATAACGCAGGGACGATCGGGGAATGCCGCATCGAGCGACGCCTTGGTAGGATGCTCGGGCGGGTCCCAACGGTAGTCACGCCAGCCCTGCGTCACAACCCAAGCGTCGTCGGGCAGGTCCCGGGAAAACTCGAGCGCGTGTTGCACCAGCGCCGCCTCGGACGTACCCATATCCATGAGCATGTACGGTGAGGAACCGACCGAGGTATGGAAGAAGTGCAGATGAGCGTCATGGAAACCGGGGCAGACAAACTGCTCGCCGTAGTCGAGAACCGGCGTGGCGGCGGGAGCGGCGGCGATCACGTCATCGGGCGCACCGACTGCGACGATACGGTCGCTTGCGATGGCAATCGCCAGCTCACGGGCAGTATCGATGCCGTCTTGCGCGGTAAAGACGTTCTTGGAGCGGATAATCCGATCGATATGTTGCATGGGCGTCCCCATTTCTGGCAGGAAATTCAACACCCCCGAGTGTACTCCCCCGCCTCGGTTACAAAATGCCAAGCGGCAAACGGCAGCTTTGCCAGGCCAAGTGGCAGGTGGCATACTGGAAAGAGCTTGTACGATTTTGCGATAAACCAGTAAGGAGCAAATCGACCATGACGAAGACCAAGGCACAGCAGATTATGGCGGCGACCGAGGCTCGCGCGGCTGACGACGTCACCGCAGCCATCCGAGATATCGCCGCCGAGTTTGAGCCCTACATCATCAAGCAGCGTCGGCACTTCCATAAGCACCCGGAGCTGAGCCTCGTCGAAGAGCGCACGACTTCTGACATCGCCAACCAGCTCGACGCCATGAATATCCCCTACGAGCGCCCCCTTAAGACGGGCCTGGTGGCGACCCTTCGCGGCACCGCGCCCGACGCCTATCGCGGGGACGGCACGCCGCGCCGCCGCATCCTGCTGCGCGCGGATATCGACGCCCTGCCCGTCACCGAGCAGACCGGCGAGGAGTTCGCCAGCGTCAACGAGGGCTGCATGCACGCCTGCGGCCACGACTGCCATATCGCCATGATGCTCGGCACGCTGCAGATCCTGCGCCATATGACCGACGACATCCACGGCGAGGTCCGCATCGTCTTCCAGCCCAGTGAGGAAAACGGCCAGGGCGCGAAACTCATGATCGGCACGGGCGTGCTCGACGGCGTCGATGGCGCATACGCCGCGCACATCTGGAGCGAGGTCGACGCCGGCACCGTAAGCTGCGAGCCCGGCCCGCGCATGGCCAATACCGACTGGTTCCGCATCGATGTCCGCGGTACCTCGTGCCACGGCGCCATGCCCCAGCGCGGCCACGACGCCGTTATGGTTGCCGCCGAGATTGTCAACGCCCTGCAGACCATCGTCTCGCGCGAGATCAGCCCCTACGAGCCGGCCGTCATCACCGTCGGCGAGCTGCACGGCGGCACCGCGCGCAACGTTATCGCCGGCACGGCCTACCTCGCGGGCACAGTACGCACCTACGGCGATTCAACCCACGAGGAAATGCCGGAGCTTATGCGCCGCATCGTGGAGCATACCGCGGCGGCCTTGGGCGCCGAGGCAGAGCTCACCGACTACACCATCGCCAACTACAAGGTCGAAAACGACGCGGCCTCGAGCGAGCGCTGCCGTCAGGCCGTAATTAAGTGTCTGGGTCCCGCCGGCCAAGGCCATTATCGCGGCACACTTTCGGGCGAGGATTTTTCGGAGTACCTGCGCCGTGTGCCGGGCGTGCTCGCCTTTGTAGGTACGCGTAACCCCAAGATTGGCGCCACGTACGCCCAACATTCCTGCTTCTACAAGATCGACGAGACCGTGCTGGCAAAGGGCTCCATGGTAGCCGCCCAGTATGCCATCGACTTTTTGGCCGAGCCCACACAAGAGGAGCTCGACGGCCCCGCGATTACCGCGGTCGCCGAAACCAACCCCGATCTGGCCGCCAAGTTGCGCTCTGCCAAGGCGACGACCGCCGAGGCTCGTGACGCCATCCA